>JAAEZL010000032.1:22832-30735 GCA_018222875.1 Algicola sp. | reverse complement strand
ATACTGAGCTTCCATCCAGTGTACCATCTTCTGTAATAAATCTACGTTGATCGTTTTCAAAAACAACTTGTCCACCAGTATCTGCCACAACGAAGAAACCTTGACTTACCGGAATATATCTGCCAGGTGTTTTTCTTGCTGTACCAAGGTTACTAACACCAGCAACTGGTTGACCGAGTGTAACTGAAGGTGTTCCTCCAGATAAATTCATTAAAGCATATCCACCTTGATAATCTGCTAAGATGTGGTTTCCGCCTCCCCAATGTTCCCAGAAATATAGAGTTCCTGTTGTCACACCTAGGTTATCGTTAATAAACTCTACAGCATCTATTGAAGACGCGTAAGGGTTTCCGACAAGATAGTTGTTATTAGCATTTAAGGTTAAGCTTATATGGCCATTGTTAGGTTTTCCTCTAAAAACGTAGTTTTGATCATCAGTTAATGCGCCACTACCAGGACCTTTCATAGTGAATCCTTCACCAGCTAAGATATTACCAGAACTTCTGGTATGTTGCCATGCAGAATAATCACCATCAGGAAGATTTGCAAACTTCCAGACCCAATAATCTGCAATTCGTAATGGAGATGCTGTACCATCGTAACCTGAAGTTATATAACCCAGACCTGCCATAACATTTGTTAAGTTATATCTAAACTCATTGGTTTCCATATCCGTTTGACCTACAGGAGAAGACCAGTAATTATATGTAAAGGTGTCGGCTGTACCTTGCTGATCACGCTCTAATCGTCCTGAGCTGGCAACAACCAGGTCACTATCTTCGGTTTGAATTAATTGTGATTCTCCTTCTAAGTCAATAGTACCAGTTAAACCTAAGTAATGCGAAACTGTTAGTCCGAAACCTAAATTTGTTGTAGCATTTGTTAAACCATCAACTTCAAGTGTATTACTTTCAACTATAAGACCTAAAAGCGATCTGTTTTTTACGAAAGGAGGTAGGTCTGAGTTAGAATTAAAACTTACATTATGACTAGTTCTTACAATATTCCAATCAATGGTTTCATTACTATCAACGATAGATGTTGTTCCAGGAACAGTTTGAACATTACCATTAGCCCATGTATTTAAGTTGTTCCAGTTTCCATCCTGACCAGATTCATAAGGTAGAGGCGCTGTTTGGCGATCTACAGTATTAAGGTTTCTCAAAGCACCTTGATTGCCTTTTCCAGAAGCATCTTCTGTATTGGTATACGTATAAACAGACATTGGATAATATCCAGCTAAATCATTCCATGGAATCGCTCCAACATCATTTTTTGTAATATTTGTAGGTATGACAACACCAGAAACAAAGTTGCTGTTATCTGCAATTTCCTGATTCATGATAAATTGTAATTGTTCAGGAGTTAAGGCTCTATCCCAAACTCTTACTTCGTCAATATTTCCTTCAAAATGATTAACAGGCGTACTTTTTCCAGCTGCTGCAATGTAAAAAGATTCATTTGTATCTACAGGTGGTGTTCTGCTTTCAGAATTATCTGCTACACCATCTATGAATAATTTTATAAACGTTCCATCATATATAGCTGCTACGTGATGCCATTCATTTAGTGGAATTTGAGTTGAGCTTGTAATAGTTTGTGTCGAACCATTTTTCCATGATAATTCTAATCGTCTGTCGCTACCTATTTTAAAATCATACCCTTGGGTATAGGCTGCGTCTCTTTTAGAAATTATAGAACAATCATTGTTTTCACTTTTAACCCAAGCAGAAATTGTAAAACCACTAGGATCAAGGTCTAATGCATCTTCCATATCTACATAATCAACAGCGCCATCAAAATAAATAGAACGTTCAACAATAATTTGAGGTGCATATCCAAAAGTGATATAGGTTGTGTTATCAAAATCATAATCTGTTTCAAGATTACCATTACCATCAGATTTCATAACTCTATAATCTGCTGTTGGGTCAAACACACCTGTACTGGAGATAAACATGTAATAACTACCTGGAGGTGTAATGTTTCTTATTGCATTTTGAGGAATTCTTACTCTTACCGTTGGAATATCTCCTCCGTTTTCGACAACTTTCCAAACACGCTGCATAGCAGTAAAGCTAACATCTGTATTTAGAGCTGGTGTAATACCAGAACTCATATTTACGGAAATTGTAGAAGAGGCAAGGTTTAAATCTGCACCATTATTTCCCCACACTAAAAACTCTTTATCATTAAAGGTTGTCGGGTTTGATGATTGGTTTAATTTGTTAGTATCATAAATTTCAGTAAGGCCAAATGATAATATACCTTCAGTTCGACCACCTCCATCAGAGGCATTATTTACACTTCTTGATTGTTTCTGAAGAAGTTCAGAAGCATCATCTCTACCAATTCCAGCGATATCATAATTAAATCCTGCGTTGGCTGACTGGTCCCAAATAACAGTACCATCACTATCAACATAATCCTGTGAAACACCGTTAACTCCTAAGGTAATTCCGTATTTAATTCCTAAATATGATTGAATTTTATTACGTTCCTGAGTTAAGTTAGCATCATCTTTTCTCGATGAGTAGGTGATAACTTCAGCCACTCTAGCGTTTAGTGTAGCTTCCCAACCTTCAGAACGACCAATCCACCATCTGGAATCATTAGTATTTAAGTATTCAGGGACATCGTTTTGTGTATTTCCAATGTTATTGGCATTATAGTATAATTCCTGTTGGGTGTCTGAGCTGTTATTTCTAGTATTTATAATTCCAACATTATCATAGCTCGAACCTGTTCCTATTTCAGCAACAGCATAGCCGTCCGGAGGATTTTGACCTTGCGTATAAGAATCATGCGCATAACAAATAATTTCGCCACTGACTCTGCCAGTGTAATCACCAAAACCAAGACCAGTAGCATCTGTAGCAGCTGTATCTAAATGAGCGTCACTACAAAAAACATCCATGTATCCAAAAGAGTTGTTAATTGGTGTGTCATCTGGTATTAGCACAATAAATAAATCTTGTGTATAAAAACCATAGTCACCAGATAAGAATTCTGTAGTAGTGCTATCATGAGAATAATCAGAATCTAATCCAAATGAAGTAAATGTATTGTCAAATTCTACTACAGGATTAAAGTTGACATTTTTGGTGGCATTATCATGATAGGTTGGAGCCTGGTTAGAATTAGAGACTCTGGCATTACTACCCAGGCCTTGATCAATCCAAGAAGTCACATTTTGTCCACTAGTATAACTCAAGCCGTCATTAGCTTTAAGCCACAGCGCTAAATCTGCTGTTACACCGCCTGGTGCTACTGTAGGAGTAGGTTTGTCTTCAACAGTAACGTGATCTATTGCCATGTCACTGTAAACATTTCCATTAATTTTGCCTCGTATTCTAAGTTTAACTATTTGTCCGATGTAAGGTGTTAAATCAAAGGATATTGGTATAAATGAAGAATTATTGTTGTTTTGAGTTTGAGCTGATTTAGTAAAAACAGTATTTGGGTAACTTAGTCCATTATCTGTACTTAATTCGACGTTTAAATCTCCCATTCCACTTCCATACATATGATAGAAGAAAGTTACTCTTGGGTTAGTGGCACTGGTTAAGTCAAAGCATGGACTAAATATAATTGCTTCATCATTAGCATTACCGTTAGATTCTGTAAATATGTAGAAATTACCATCTTGAGCTTCATTTGGGCCCGTAAAGGCAGTAGGAGTACTTCCTGAAGTCCTTGACCAGTTAAAATCATCTTCTAAAATGTTTATAGCTTGAGTCCAAAGACCAAATCCAGACTCAAAACTTTCAGAGTAAGGATAGGAGGATACAGTTGAAATACAAACTCCGGCTGCTGTTCCAGTTCCCTGGACATTAAAGTTGTATGGGTTTTCATCACTATCATCATTAACGATGCTGATAGTAGCCGTTCTTATACCTGTATTACTTGGATCAAATGTAATTTCAAATGTTGTTGAATTTCCCGCAGAAACAAATCCAGATGGATTAGCAGTTACTGTAAAGTCTCCTGCATTTGCTCCGGAAATTGTAATAGAACCAACAGTTAAAACACTTGTTCCAGTATTTTCAATAGTGAACGTATTTGCATTAGTAGCTCCAGCTACAGATAATGAACCGAAATCAGTATCATCAGCAGTACTTGGAGTTGTATCTCCATCTGCTATTGATAGTGAGTTACCGGTTATATCAATTTCTGGACCAGGTGCTACACCAGTACCTTGTATATTGAAGTTATAAGGATTTTCGTTGCTATCATTATTTGAAATGCTTACTGAAGCTGTTCTTAATCCAGCTGCACTAGGATTGAATGTGATATTAAAAGACGTGTTAGCTCCATTAGAAATTGGTGTTGAAGGATTAGCTGTTACAGTGAAATCAGCTGCATGAGTACCAGAAATAGTAATATATGTTGGACCGGAACCTGTTAAAATCAAGTTTGAACATCCAAGATTTTCAATTACAAACGTATTTTCATTAGTTCCACCAGTAGTATTAACATTACCAAAATCAGTATTATCTGCAACGTCAGGAGTAGTATCACCATCAGCAATACTAGTTCCACTTCCTGAAACATCAATTTCAGAACCACCACCAGTTACATCAAAAAATACGTCAACACCAACACCAGCACTAGTCGTACTACTACCATTATTGGAGAGTACAGTTGAACCACCAGCGGTTACAGTTACATTTGATGCTCCTCCATTCCAGCCATCTCCATAACTATCATACATTGTAATGTAGTAATTGTTCAAAACAGGAAGGCAGCCTAAATCAACTGTTGTAGAATAGCTATTATTAGATCCACCTGTGTAACCGTTATCAATAGTAGTTAACAAGGTTCCTGTAGGTGTATAAACTTCAACTCTATTTTCAGAGGACCAATTTGGCCAGTTTACAGAAACAATCACATTTGAATATGTTATATTAGTTCCAGTACCCTGTATGTTAAAATTATATGGGTTTTCGTCACTGTCTCCATTTACAATACTCACTGAAGCAGTTCTTAGTCCTGTAGCACTTGGATTAAAAGTAATATTAAATGTTGTGCTGCCAGATGCTGCAACTGAAGGAGCAGGCGTGGCTGTCACTGTAAAATCTGATGCATGCGCTCCAGAAATAGTGATTGCACCTACAGATAAAGTTGAAGTACCTATATTTTGAATAGTAAACGTATTCGTATTTGTTCCAGCCGTTACATCAACATTTCCAAAATCAGTATCATCAGTAGGGCTAGGAGTTAAGTCGTTATCAGCTATGGTAGTTGTGTTTCCTTGAATATTAATTTCTGGTCCAGTGATCGTTGTGGTTAGTCCAGACAAATCAACAATTTGAATTTCGTGGCTCATAGCATTACCACTTCGATGTGACCAATGAGCAGCTTGAGTCGTTGAGTTAAAATAGTAATTTCTCCATCCTCTGGCATAAGCTGTACCACCTCCACTGGTAGTTGAACTACCAATTATTAGTGCTTCATTAATATCAGATAAACCAGCTGATGTAATATTTATAGTTGATTGTCCACCTGAATTGCTCGTGTCTTGATATCTATTGACACTAAGATTTGGATTAGACAATACATGTACAAATTGCCTGTTTGTACCGTTTGAATCGTGATTCCCATCAAATGTCCAGTCAACTCTTTGATTATTCGATCCAGGTTGGGCTAGAGGCCAGTTGTCTGCAATGGCTTCATTTGTTCCATTCTGGTTGTTATCGCCTCTATGGTGTGAAAAAATTACAGCCTCACTCCAGTTAGATACATTAGTAGCTGTACCAGTACCATCAGATCCATTTCTAAGAGTAATGGTTCCAGAATCACCACTTGTATCTCCAGAGTCTCCATGTAAAACAGTCCAGTTACTACCAGTAAATTCTACTACAGTAACATATACAATAACATTGTTTGAATTCGTCCCTTTTTGTACTCTTAAGGTAGTTGCATTCTCCAGATAAGCAATCGCTGTTCCTGAATCTGCACCTGCTGAAGTAACGTTAGTACTAATTCCAGTAATAAAAGGAATACATTTATTAGCATTGGTAATCCCACTAAGTGCAGTTGTTGTGCTGTTTGTTCCGCCATTTAATGTTACAGCATATCTACCTCTCACTATCATTTCGTTATTACCAGCAGATGGACCTATATATTCCCAAATAGAAGAATTAAATCTCATATCTGAACCGTCAGATCCTGATTCTCTGTAGTATGATAACGTATTTGTTGCAGTCAATACTCTTGCGCCAGATAAATCATCTCCATTTAACGAGCCAGACGAACTATTTGGACCAGCATTAGACTTTCTATTGTTGTTTGCCAAAGCTACAGCACTATTTAATGAACTAACAGCAGAGAAACTGGTATTATTACCACCAGAGTTTCCAATATCATCTTGCAAATGTTGAACTTTAAAATCAGCAGTTTGAGATAACATCAAACCAGATGTAAGAAGTATACCTATCAATAAGGTGTACTTTCTTAGTGAAAGTGTAGAAATTTTCATAAGCGGTTAAATTTTAGTTTGGGACTAATTAAATTTATGGTTCAAATATAGCTAACAACTCCATGAAATGCAAATATATTCGACGAAATGCAATTTATATTTTTAAATAATTGATATTCAGTAAATTAAAAACGCTAAAATTTAGGTAGATTTTAGCGTTTTTACTGTTTTATATACGTTTTATTGTTTTATTAACTGTTTAACTGAAGAGCTACTGGATTCATTATCAGTGATTTTTAAAAAATATGAACCTTTAGATATGTTTTGTGTGTTTTCTAGTTTGAACTGTCTGTTGTTCAAATTAATGTTTGACAGTTTCAGTATTGATCGTCCGCTAATATCATACAATTCTATATTTATACTTGAATTAACAGATTGGTAAGGTAATTCTATAGTAATTGAATTACTAAATGGATTAGGAAAAATTCGAATATCTTCGATTGTATTATCTTCTAAGCTCAGCGTATCTTCAACAGTAACGACAACTTCTTTTCTTTCGCTCTTAAAGTCTTCTAAATTCCAGTCATAAAAGAAGTAGTAGTAATCTAAATTATTAATATTGTTTCCTTTAATTGTAATGGATCCATTGGTATAAGGATAACTCGTTCCTGCTCCTGTATTATTTCTGAAGAGTGTACATCCTGAAGACATTTCACTACTTACTAATCTTAAATTGTTAGCTACAGGAATTATAAAATCCAGTTCAATCTGTTGAACTCCTGTGGTTTCGATCAGAATTAGCCTTGAGTCTAGCATGTTTCCGGAAGCATCTTGTAATTGTACTTCCATTTCACCTGTTTGTCCAACGTTAATTGTCACGTCTTTGAGCATTACAGATTCTGTAGCATCAAATATCAAATAGCGATCTGTTGCTCCACCAGCAAAAAAGCTACCATTCGCAGAATGATTTGTTGATCCAACATTACTTTTTGCAATAACATCTTCAACATAATAAGACGTTGTTGAAGTTAAATTAGGTGTGTTGTAATTAGTTCCTGTAGCAATTGGTGAGGCATCATCAATATTTTGATACCAGTTAATTGTTCCAGAACCAGTGGCTGTTAGAGCAGCACTTTCATTTGTGTTAATGGTGACATCATTACTAGAAGGTTCAGCAGTGACTGCAATCATTGTTACATTTTGAACCGTTTGTACATTATCTGTTACAGAAACATTTATCGTTTGCGTTATATAGCCTGGAGCTTCAAATGTGACATTGTAATTACCTCCTTTAAGCAACCTGTAATAGTCTCCTAAATCGGCATTTGAAAATACATGAGAGTTTAAGGCATCGTGACCAGCAATTGATACTTTTGCCCTTACCGGATTTCCTGATTCGTCAGAAACGATACCTTGTAAACCATAGTTTACTTGTTTCATATAATCTAATAGTGCTTGCTTGTTGTACGTCCAGTGATTATT
>JAAEZL010000032.1:13387-22822 GCA_018222875.1 Algicola sp. | reverse complement strand
AGATAATTCAACAACAACTTCTCTACCTCCTCTGTAAAAATTCATATAATCCTGACGACCTCCAAAAACACGATACCATTCTGCGCCATGAGTTACACCTGGACTTGGGTAAACATCTGAATCTTCATCCACCATCATATAACCAGAAGGGCTATTATTTTGGGCATGAGTGGCATATTCGACAGAAATATATTCAAACCAATCATGATCGGCATGCTGATCGTAAGTATTATCGTATGGGTAGTTGACTAATTCTGTTCCTCCATGAAAATTAGCAGATAACACAATATTATGTGCTTCTTCAAATTTCATGAATGCTAATGTTTCAACTTCATATGTACCACTATCGTGAAGACCAGCTACATTATCAGCATAATTTCTATTTAAATCCTGACCATTTGCATTTGCTCTGATCGGATTTGTAATTGTATTATTACCAGCACTTCTATAGGTTCCATCAGGATTTGCCAATGGATTAATGTAAATTACTGTATTGTTTACGATACCATTTACTTCAGCATCAGCACCATAATTAGTTAATAGATATTCGGCTAATCTGATCATTAAAGGGTAACCAGCTAATTCATCACCATGCATTGATGAGGTATACATAAATTCAGGTTCAGCTTCATTTGCGGAAACATTATCAGATATTTTTAACATTAACAATTCTCTGCCATTATTGGTTGTACCAATAGATTCGAGAGAGCACAGATTAGGATAAGTTGAAGCAAAGTAATTCATTTTTGCTACGTATTGCGTGTATGTTGGATACGCATTCCAATCCACATCCCATGCTTGTGTATCTTCAGTTGAATTTACAGATGGCGTAAATTCGTTTTCACTTGCGTTGACTTCAAATGGAAGACCATAGGATAAAAATTGCTGAAATGTTTCAGCATTAGCAAATGCTTCTATTTCTAAAGTTTCATGATTTACATTATGACCAATAGATAGAAATTGTGAGATTTCTTGCACTTGTTGTTCACTATTTGCTTTAAAAACAAAACAAACTTCACCTCTGCTTTCAATATAGCTTTGTGCTTTTTGTAAGTTAGTCGTTTGAGAATGTACACTAAAAAACATAAGTAATAGCAGTACATGTAGGAATGTAATTTTTCGCATTAGGCTTGGGGTTTAGGTAAATCTGGACTTATAATTGGGGCTAATATAGTATTTATTTTTAACAAAAATCTACAAAACGCATAAAAAACCGATGAAATGCACTTTATTTTATGAATATACTTTCATTTTGAAAGTAACCAGTTCATAAAGAATGATGATTTTTTTTCGACGCTTAGCTATTTGAATTAGGTCGATAATAATATATTCTGTTCCATTTTTATAATCATTCAATCACGTATATGTTTATTAATCATATACGATGTAATTGGTTTTAGGGTTTTACCAGTTTCGGGATGTAGTCCTAAAGCCTTAAAATACTCTAAATTTTTATCCTTTCTTCTTTATATAATTTAACTAAGTAAGTTATATTTTTCTGTATCAGAATCCACTTCTATATAATGATCTGCCTGCCATTCCATCCATCTTTGTCAGCTCGATGGGATAGTAGATGATTACATTTAAAATTAAAAACAAAAAGGATCATTTTTGTAGCTACACCATGGCATTCATTTTTTCTCTAATGTACAGCTTAGAACTTAGCTGATGAAATAGAATATCAAGCTTGTTGTGATGAAGATAAACATATTTTGCCACCTTCACTACAAAAAGGAGGATAGTAGATTACAGAAAAATAATTATATTTTAGAGGAATGAAATCATTAAAAAATTCATTCCTCTTTTTTTACTGCATCCTCTGTGCATTCATGCTTTCTGTATCTGAACTGGTTTATGCTCAGGATGTTGATAGTTTAACGTATTATCGCAATTTAGCATTACGACCTAATAACAATACTGATCTTGCTAATACCTATGCTTTTTTTAAACAACGAAGTGATCAGAGCATAAAAAGTAAAGACACATTAAATGTGATTTATAATTTACGTTTTATAGCTATTATTCAATTTGAATTAGGGCTCTTAAAAGATAGTGAAACAACAGCGGTTACTGCTTTACAATTTATTGATGGATTGAAAATTAGCAATGATGTTGTTGATGAGCATAGGTTGGGTATTAATAATCATTTGGGAAGAGTTTACACTGAATTGAAAGATTATGATAGTGCTCTGAAGTATTTTAATAAAGCACTCGAATTACAACAAGATCCTGAGCGACTCAATTCTATTCTAAACAATATTGGACTAATCTATTACAAGCAAGCTAATTATCAAAAGGCTTTAGAGGCTTTTACTAAAGTACATCATACCAATTTAGCTATTAATAATAAAGTGAAAATAGCTAGATCGTTAAACAATATTGGTATGACAATGTCTAAATTGAAATTAAATTCGGCTATAGATAGTCTTACAAAAGCACTAGAAATACGAAAGTCAATTGATTATGAGAAAGGCATATTTGATAGCTATTTAAAGTTTGTTGAATATTATCGAGACAAAGGAAATCTCAATAATGCAAATCGTTTTGCAATTAAGGCATATCAATTATCAAAAGAACAGAAAAGTATTCCATTAGAAGTCGAAGCATTATCGGTTTTGATGCAGCTTAATTCTAATTCTGATGTGCAGCGCTATACAAAGCTAATGGACAGTATTAATGAGGCGAATTTGAGTGTTCAAAATAATTATGCAGCAAAAAAGTACGCATTAGAAAAGCAAGAACGTATTGCAAAAGAAAATGAACTTAAATTGAAAACAGTTCAATTAGATAATGAAAAGCAAAAGGGACTTAAATTATCGTATTTATTTTTCGGTATTCTCATTTTAATATCAGCCATTTTTATGGCATTCTATATGAGAGCAAGACACAAAAAGGAAAAGCTTCAAGGTGTTTATGATACGGAATCCAGAATTTCAAAAAAAATTCATGATGAGGTAGCTAATGATGTGTTTCAAATAATGACCAAGATTGAACATGAAAACAAAATTGAGACCAAAGTTATTGATGAGTTACAGCATTTATATTACAGAACCAGAGATATTTCTAAAGAGCATGTAGCTTTAAAAGAAGATTATCCATTTGGAAACCAATTGGCTGAACTAATCGAGAACTTCCAAGACTCACAAACTAATATCATTGTCAAAGGTTTATCTCTTATAGATTGGGATTCTTATTCTGAGATTCAAAGAACAACCATTTATAAAGTACTTCAGGAATTGTTAATTAATATGAAAAAGCACAGTCAGGCATCAATTG
Source organism: Algicola sp. (assembly GCA_018222875.1). Taxonomy (GTDB): domain Bacteria; phylum Bacteroidota; class Bacteroidia; order Flavobacteriales; family Flavobacteriaceae; genus Psychroserpens. The sequence goes on along the minus strand of JAAEZL010000032.1, from coordinate 19,546 downwards.
TGGCTTTAATTTTTCAAAAAGAAAAGAAACGACTACATATTAACTACAAAGATAATGGAGTTGGGAGTTCATTAAAAATAGGAAGTGGACTTCAGAATACGGAAAACCGTATTCATGCGATTGGTGGAACAATTACTTTTGATACTGAATTAAACAGAGGATTTAAAGTTATAATCAGTATTTAATAATGTTTCAGAAAGTATTAATAAACGACGATCACGACGCTATATTGAGCAGTATTGCTCATATTTTATCAAAATCTAATGTAGAATCTATCGAACGCTCTCAGTATTGTGATGAAGCTTATTTAAAAATTAAAAAAGCAGAATTAGATGGTGAAGGATTTGATTTACTAATTACAGATCTCTCTTTCAAGCGTGATCATCGTAATATTAATCTTGATTCTGGTGAAGATCTCATTGAAAAACTTAGATCAGAAAATCTTCAAATACCTATTGTCGTGTATTCTATGAAAGATCAGCTTCAAAAAGTACGTCAACTGGTCAACATTTATAACATCAACGGTTATGTTTGCAAAGATCGCAAAGGTTCTGTGGAACTCAATAAAGCCATTAAGGCGGTATTCAACAAAAAACAATACTTATCACCTCAAGTATCTAATGCATTGAGCCCGAGGGTAGATTTAGAAATAGAGGATTTCGATATTCAGCTTTTAAAATTATTAGCCAAAGGGTTATCACAAGAAGAGATCAGTTCCAAACTAAAATCTAATGAGATTTCTCCAAATAGTTTAAGTACCATCGAAAAGCGATTGAACAGGCTACGTCTTCAATTTAAAGCTAACAATGCCATTCACTTAGTAGCGACTGCAAAAGATTTGGGACTTATTTAAAATCTAAAATTTTGTACTGAACTTACGGAATTCCGTAAGGTTTTCTTTTTTAATGCATTTATTTTTAAGCCGTAATCAAACGAATAAAAGGGTGTTATTAATAAGAAGGGAATTGGTTTAATGGAACATGTTTTTACTATTTCCATAATCATTAATATTTTACTTGTTTTTGCAGGAAGCTTTTTTGTTTACAAAAGAGGAACGATAACCTATTTTAAAAGAAAACTTAAAGTTGAATCTGAATACAGCAATAGTCCGTTTGGGATTCATTACGATTTTAAGCTAGATTTTTTTAAAAGTATGCCAACTAAGTCAAATGAAATCATTTTTCTTGGAGATAGCTTAACTGCAATGTCTAATTGGAATGAGCTATTTGAAAAGGAAAAAATTAAAAACCGTGGAATTAGTGGAGATAAAATAAATGGCGTTATTTATAGGTTGGATGAAGTAGTTCGTTTCAATCCCGATAAAATATTTCTTATGATTGGAGTAAATGATTTGGGAATGCAAAGAAAATTAGAGGACATTATAAGCAACTATGAAATATTAATTAATCTTATTTTATCTAAAACACCAGAAACAAAATTATACATTCAAAGTATCCTTCCAACAAAAAATCAAGTCGCAAGACAAAACAGTGATATATTAGAAATCAATAAAGAACTGGTTCAACTTTCAAAAAAGTATAAGTTAACATTTATAAACCTTTTTGATATTTTTAAAACTGAAGATAATGAGTTAAACATGGACTTTTCCTATGATGGGCTTCACTTGAATGCAGAAGGTTATTTATTATGGAAAAAGACGATTTTAAAATATGTAGAAGATTGATTCTTTACTTAATGCCTGATTTTTACAAAAATTGTCGAGGATTGAATACTAAAGGTAATGATTAAGTAAATATCGTTTGTTGTCATACAATTAAGATGTTGTAGCGAGAAGGAGATTTGAACTCCTGATCTCTGGGTTATGAGTTCAAATAAATCATTTTTTACTTTTAACTAATCGATTTATTGCGCATAACAAATTCATTATATGCTTAATTGTGTCTATACTTTGTGACGTTTATGTTCACTAGTTAATGAAATATTTTAATCAAATTTAATTAAAAAATAATTAAAATATTTGATTTGGAAAGGTTAAAATAATTTTACAAAACATAATTATGCTGAAACTACCTTTCACTAGGTATTTTCTAATTAGATTCCATTTTATAAATTGAAAAAAGTAAAATGAAGTTTTAACGAGTATTATTCACGTTTGTCTAAAAGTAAACTAACTAAACTCCTTTATTGAAAAATAATATATAAATTAACATTTTAAAAGTCAAATAATTACGAACAAATGAGTTACAAAAACCATAAAAATTTAGGGGTTATTTTTTTCCTTCTGATTAGTTCCGCTCTTGCTTTCAGTATTACTTTAAAATCAGAAATAATATTATTTGCACCACCAGTTGTTGACTTTACTTTTAATAATAATGCCTGCTCGGGTCAATCTGTATCATTTAACTCAACTGTTACTGGTGATGGACCTTTTGAATATAACTGGAATTTTGGTGATGGATCATCTTCAACACAAGCCAATCCAAATCATGTTTTCACTACTTTAGGTTGTGGCACCCAAAATTTTAATGTCACACTTGTTGTAACTGATGATAATGGTGAAACTAGTTCGTTATCTCAAACTGTTACGATACTTCAAGCACCAAATATTGATTTTACAGATGAAAATGCTCTCCCATTTGAAGAGCCGTTTGAAAATTGTAACTCGACCTCCATTGCATATACGATTGAGGTGGGTAATAATTCATCTTCAAATGGTTGTATATCATCTTATGCTATTAATTGGGGTGATGGTAACATTGAAAATAATGTGTCATTTCCTATATCTCATACTTATCTAACTTTGGGATCATTTAATATGGTAATTACTGCTATTGGAAATAATGGTTGTCAAGCTCAAAAAACATATTTAGTTGCAAATTCAAGTAACCCTACGGGTGGAATTGTTTCACCCGGTTCTACAGTGAACTTATGTACTCCCATAGCTCCTTTGCAATTTGCCATAAGCAATTGGGGAGAAAATCCACCAGATGCAATTTATAATATTAATTATGGAGATGGTACGACGATGACACTTACACAAAATCAATTGGAAGCATCCACTTTTTACAATAATGTAAATCCTGCCGCTTCAGATGATTATCCAATCCCTCATGAGTATACAGAGTCTAACTGCCCTGATTCAAATTACACAGTTTTTTTAGACATCATTACCTCTTGTGGTGAATCCAATTTTACAGCAGGCCCAATTACTATTCTCGAGAGACCAGAAGTAAGTTTCGATGCTGATGATATTGCATGTCAAAATTTAAATATTGCAATTAATAATACATCAAGCACGGGCTATAATCCAGGTTGTACCACAGGAGCAGCGTGGTTTTGGGATATGGGAGATGGAACTACATATACAGATTTTGAACCTAACCATGCCTATACATCTCCTGGCGTTTATACTATTTCATTATATGCAGAAAACTACTGTGGAGAAACAGATCCTGTATTTCAAGATATATGTATTGAAGCACCTCTAAGCCCAACATTTACATCAAATAGTAACGAAGACTGTGCGCCTTTTAATATAGTATTAAGTAATACTACAGATTTACTAGATCAATGTGACGTTCCAACTTATGAATGGATTATAAATTATACTTCTGAATTTTGTGGTACATCTAGCGACTTTAATTTTATTAACGGTACAAATGCTAACTCTGTTAATCCAGAAATAACGTTTATAAATCCTGGTATCTATGAAATCATACTGGAGGCAACTAATTCATGTGGGACAACGTCTAGCGCACCTACAGAAATAAGCATAAAGGCTCCTCCACAAGTGACTTTAGGCGAGATTGATGACTTTTGTGCCTCAGATTCTGTAATAAATCCTACAGCTACAGTTGAAAGCTGCGGTCCTAATTCACCAACATATAATTGGAGTTTAAATATTGGAAGTTCACCTGTTGATTGGGAATTTATAAATGGAACAACTTCTAATTCTGAATTTCCAGAAATTGAATTTTATACACCAAATACCTATGTATTAAGTCTAGAGGTGAGCAATGCATGTGGTTCAAATATAGATACTGAAGAATTTATATTCTCACCTGTTCCTGAAATTACCAATACAGATTTGACACAAACAATTTGTTCTGGAACTTCGATAGAAGAAATTGTTTTGCAATCTGATAATCCAAATACAACCTATGAACTGACAGGGACATCTCCGACAGGTAATGTAACAGGTATTCTTCCTCCAGGGACTGTAACAACAATTCCAGCTCATATTCTGACCTTAAATTCAGGAACTACTGGAACAGTAGTTTATACTGTAACCCCTTTTTTAGTGGATAGCTGTCCTGGTGAACCTGTTGAATTTACCATAACAGTCAATGAAGGACCATCAATAGCTACTCAGCCTTTAAGCGGAACATATTGTATTGATGGTAATTCAGAAGTCCTAGCTTTTACATTAGGAGGTAATGCAACAGGGACAATAAACTATCAATGGTATGTTAACGACAATGGTAGTAATGATCCAACCGATCCAAATACAACAGCTATCCCAAGTCCAGAAGGACAGCAAGAAGATTATCAGCCACCAACGGATACCCTGGGAACGCTTTATTACTTTTGTGTTATTAGTTTTAGTGGATCAGGTAGTTGTAGTGAGATTACTACTATTCCTGCGGAAATCATTGTGACACCAAATGTTGTTGTAAGCAACGAAACACCTTTAACCCAAATTATATGTTCTGGAGCTACTGCCGAGGAATTAAGTTTTTCAATTAATGATGGAGGAGCAGGAGCGATTACATATAATTGGTACTCCTCAGATGATAATGTTATTGATGCTAGTGATACACCAGTAGGTACAAATAGTAACACTTTTGATCCAGGTATTTTGAACACTTCTGGGTTTTATTACTATTACGTTACTATTGATGTGGATGAAAGTTTAGGATGTTCAGATGTATCTAGTTTAGTTTTTGTAGTTGAGGTTGTTGAAGACCCGACAGTTATAATAACTCCAGATAATCAAAGTATTTGCACTAATGTTTCAGCCGATTTATTAGTAGCACAAGTTTCTGGCGGAATAGACATAAATAATGATGGTATAATTGACAATGCAGATTACGATTTCCAATGGTTTTTAAACGGTAATCCAGTTACCGAAACCAATAATGCTGATGCTGATGAGAGTACTTTTGATCACGACAATACGTTACCTGCGGGTATTTATGATTATTACTGTGTAGTAAGTCAGCCAAACAATTTAGATTGTAATGGAACAAGTAATACGGTAACGATAACAGTCAATGAAGGACCATCAATAGCTACTCAGCCTTTAAGCGGAACATATTGTATTGATGGTAATTCAGAAGTCCTAGCTTTTACATTAGGAGGTAATGCAACAGGGACAATAAACTATCAATGGTATGTTAACGACAATGGTAGTAATGATCCAACCGATCCAAATACAACAGCTATCCCAAGTCCAGAAGGACAGCAAGAAGATTATCAGCCACCAACGGATACCCTGGGAACGCTTTATTACTTTTGTGTTATTAGTTTTAGTGGATCAGGTAGTTGTAGTGAGATTACTACTATTCCTGCGGAAATCATTGTGACACCAAATGTTGTTGTAAGCAACGAAACACCTTTAACCCAAATTATATGTTCTGGAGCTACTGCCGAGGAATTAAGTTTTTCAATTAATGATGGAGGAGCAGGAGCGATTACATATAATTGGTACTCCTCAGATGATAATGTTATTGATGCTAGTGATACACCAGTAGGTACAAATAGTAACACTTTTGATCCAGGTATTTTGAACACTTCTGGGTTTTATTACTATTACGTTACTATTGATGTGGATGAAAGTTTAGGATGTTCAGATGTATCTAGTTTAGTTTTTGTAGTTGAGGTTGTTGAAGACCCGACAGTTATAATAACTCCAGATAATCAAAGTATTTGCACTAATGTTTCAGCCGATTTATTAGTAGCACAAGTTTCTGGCGGAATAGACATAAATAATGATGGTATAATTGACAATGCAGATTACGATTTCCAATGGTTTTTAAACGGTAATCCAGTTACCGAAACCAATAATGCTGATGCTGATGAGAGTACTTTTGATCACGACAATACGTTACCTGCGGGTATTTATGATTATTACTGTGTAGTAAGTCAGCCAAACAATTTAGATTGTAATGGAACAAGTAATACGGTAACGATAACAGT
>JAAEZL010000032.1:0-13287 GCA_018222875.1 Algicola sp. | reverse complement strand
GTCAGCCAAACAATTTAGATTGTAATGGAACAAGTAATACGGTAACGATAACAGTTAATGAAGGTCCGTCTATAGTGACACAACCAATTGGTGATGAGTACTGCTTGGGTGATACTATTGCCAATCTCGAGGTGAATATTGTAAACGGAGTAGGCACGCCTACCTATGAGTGGTATTTTAATGACACAAATGACACGGATTCACCTACACCTACAGGAACTAATTCAAATGTATTGAACATTACGAATACAGATGTAGGTATACTTTATTATTACGTTGAAGTATCATTTACTCAAGGAGGATGTGGCGATTTGATTTCAGACATTGTTCCAATAACAATAAATCAAGTTCCAGAGATCAGTAATTATGATACTCTTATTTGCAGTAATAATGTGTTTTCAGTGACTCCTGATAATACTAATGGCGATATTGTACCCGCTAACACAACTTATACATGGTCTACGCCAGTTGTGAATCCAGCTGGATCTATAATTGGAGCTACTGAAGAATTAACCCAGGTAAATGAGATTTCACAACTACTTGAAAATACGACAATAAATCCAGCTACAGTAACTTATAGTGTCTTACCAGTATCTGGTGATTGTATTGGAGAAGAATTTGAAATAGTAGTCACTGTAAATCCTTCAATTTCAGTTACAGCAACACTTGTTGATAATGATTGTTTTGAATCAAATAACGCAAGTATTGAAATTACAATTGTTGGAGGTGTGCCATTTAGTACAAATGCACCATATGTTATAACTTGGTCAGGTCCAAATGGATTCTCAAGCAATGATGAAGATATTTTTAATCTTGAAGCGGGCAATTATACCTTGACCATTGAAGATGATGGTGGTTGTCCATATTCTGAATCATTTACAATTAACGAACCAGAAATTTTCATATTTGGAACAACAGATTTCAATCCGCAAACCATCTCTTGTTTTGGAGCTAACGATGGTACAATAGGAATTACAGTTGAAGGTGGAACCTTACCTTATACTTATAATTGGACAAGAGATGGAATTCCGTTTTCTTCTGATGAAGATTTAACAAATCTTGGTCCTGGTGATTATGAGATTACAGTAACTGATGCCAATAATTGTGGTCCAATTATTCAAAGTTTCCTTCTTGAAGAGCCACCGCTTTTGGAGGTGACTTTAGCCTCACAAACTAATGTGCTTTGTTTTGGGGAATCTACGGGTGCTATTGCAATTAATGTTACTGGTGGTAGACCAGATTACACATATTCATGGACAGGTCCTAACGGGTTTACAAGTGCTGATCAAAATATAGACAATTTATTTGCAGGCGTTTACACAGTATCTGTAACTGATAGTTCTGCTTGTGTTGATATCCTTGAACTAACGATCATTCAAAATGATGAACTTAATATTGATGTCACTACCACAGAAATTGAATGTTATGGTGATAATGACGCCTCAATTACAATTAACAGTATTTCAGGAGGAGTTGCCCCTTATCAAATTGAATGGAGTAATTTCGGAACAGGACTAGTACAGACCAATTTGTCTGCTGGAACATATACGATTACAATTATAGATGCTGAAAATTGTTCCAGAGAATTTCCAATTATTATTGAGGAAGCGCCTATATTTTTAATTGATCCAGAAGTAACCCAAATGTCTTGTTCAGGAGAAAATGATGCCAGTATTATCCTTAATTTTCAAGGAGGGATGGATCCGATTACTGTAGTTTGGGATGATGATCCATCTGCGGGAGTGGAGCGTAATAATTTGGCGCCTGGTAATTATTCTGTAACAATAACGGATGGTACTCCGTGTGTCATTCAAGAAAGTTTTACGATTAACAATATTGCACCTTTAGCCGTTTCCGCAAATATTACAAATGCTTTAGATTGTGATAACACAAATAGTGGATCTATTAATTTATTAATTCAAGGCGGTACAGAACCTTATTCTATCCAATGGTCTAATGGATCTACATTTGAAGACTTAGAGGATATCGGACCAAACTTTTATTCGGTCTTGGTTACTGATAGCAATGGCTGTGAAATTGAGGGAGAATGGGAGGTTTCACGATTTGAACCTTTAGCGGTTGTTGTTGAAACTCAATCTGAAGTCGATTGTGAAGCACAAACTGTCAATCAAACTTTTGTGGCTATGGCTAGTGGCGGTGTACCACCTTATCAATTTAATTGGTCAAGTGGAACTGTAAGTGGATTGAATAATGAAATGATGACAACAGAAATTAACGGACTTGTGGTTCTTGATGTTATAGATAGTTTAGGCTGTGCCACTAATTTTACTTTTGAAGTTGAAACTCCTGTATTAGGAGATCCAGATTTTGACTTCTCTTCATTTGGGTCTATCAATTATGGTGTTTTTGCAATACAAGACCCTATACAATTTACTAATACGGCTACTGGAGATTATGTGAGTGTACTCTGGGATTTTGGAGATGGAAGTTTTTCAGCTGAAGAAAATCCAACTCATATCTATGTTCAAATTGGAAATTATGTGGTCACACAAACAGTGACGTATCCTTTTGGATGTGTTTATACCAAAATTGTAACATTAATTGTTGAAAATGGATACAAACTTATTATGCCTGATGCTTTCACACCGAATGAGGACGGACTTAATGATTTTTTTGGGCCTGAGCATATAGGATTGAACCAATTAGAAATTAATATATACGATACCTGGGGAAGCCTTATTTATTCCGAATCTGGTGATGATATTCGAGGTTGGGATGGAAAGATTAATGACGAAGACGCAGAGAACGGAAATTATTATTACACCTTTAAAGCGAGTACGTTTTATGAGGAAGTAATTGAGAAACAAGGTGCTTTCGTATTTATTAAATAATCAACCAGAATGAAATTAAAAACTATACTTTTTATAATAATCTTGGTTAATGCCTATAATGTTAAAGCGCAAGATCCTATTTTTTCTCAGTCTAATTACGTTCAAGAAACTTTAAATCCTGGATTTTCAGGTTTTGAAGATAATGATAGAATTTATGCAGGTCTTTTAAGTCGATTACAGTGGCCAAGTTTAGACCTGAATTTAACAACCCAATATGCCTTTGTGACCAAATCTTATGATTACGGCCCAGGACTTGGTTTTGGACTAGGAGTTAATGCAGTTTGGCAGTACGAATCTTTTAATAATTATAATTATGTACAAATAAATGCTAATTATGCACATCGTGTAAATTTGCAAGGCGGTTGGTTTTTTAGACCAGGAATAGAGGTAGGTGTCGGGAGTAAGAGTAACCGATTTCGAAACCTCACTTTAGCTGATCAAATTAATATTAATACTGGTGTTATAAACCCAGTGTCAGTGGATCCGTTAAGCAATAATACAGCTAATCGATATTATGTAGATTTTTCAACAGGTATAGTATTTGAAAAAGAAGAATTTAATGGCACTACATACTGGTTCGGTGTTTCGGTAAAACATTTGAACAGACCAAATATTTCGTTTGTAGAAGGTGAAAAAGTGCCTTTAGAAATTTTTTATTCTATTCACGGTAATTATCGTTTTCCTTTTTTGAACGATTATAGTATCATGATGACTGTTAATTACATGCAGCAAGGTCAATACAATCGCTTAGACGTTGGTTCATTATTTCAAGTGAATGAATTTCTTATTGGTCTAACAGCGGCTACTAATCCTGCTCGCAATGACCAGAATGGTCATTTGCTAACTTCAATAAATGCTTTTATAGGACTTGAATTCACTGAATTTAGATTTGGGTTATCCTATGATATGAATACTTCTAAAATAGGAAATACGAGAGGAGTTTATGAGTTTTCTTTGACCTATTTATCAGGATGTCGAAGATGTAATACTGATCGTGTTAGAAAAAGATAAAGTAATGAAGTATATAAAGCTCATATTATTCGTTATTTCTATTACATTTTCTTCAAATGTTTTAGCACAAACCGTTTACACAACTAAAACGGGTGAGAAGTACCATAAAAATTCATGCAGACACCTTAAGTATTCTAAAATAGAAATTACAATAGATAAAGCCATTGCCCTTGGTTATTCTGCGTGCAGTGTTTGTAAGCCAACTAAAGACAATACAAAAGCTAGTTCTGAAACCACTACAAATGCTATTTCACCAATAGAAAAAAGTGAGGCTACTTCTAAAAAGGTAGTCGCTACACAATGTACGGGTAAAACGCAAACGGGCAAGCGTTGTAAGCGAAAGACAAAAAATGCAAATGGTAAATGTTATCAGCATTAAAAGTCAAATTACTCAAATTATAAAAAAAGCCTTGCACTTTCGTACAAGACTTTTACTATAGTAGCGAGAAGGAGATTTGAACTCCTGACCTCTGGGTTATGAATCCAACGCTCTAACCAACTGAGCTACCTCGCCATAATTTCGGCTGCAAATATAAAAACAAAATCTATGGCAACAAACATTAAATGCTTAAAATATTTTTTTAAAGATTAGTTTTAAACTCCACAATTAATTGTATATATTGAGCCTCATAATAAAAATACAAATGGAAGATAAAGTCAAGTTCGAAATGGAGTTCCCAATACATGCTTCTCCGCAACTTTTATATCAATATATTTCTACGCCATCAGGCTTGTCTGAATGGTTTGCTGATAATGTAAACTCCAGAGGTGAATTGTTCACTTTTATTTGGGATGACTCTGAAGAAAGAGCAAAACTTTTGAGTAAAAAAAGTGGTGAACGTATCAAGTTTAGATGGATGGCAGATGAGGAAGAAGGCGAAAGTTACTTTTTCGAAATTAGAATCCAGGTCGATGAGATTACAAAAGATGTTTCAATAATTGTTACTGATTTTACAGAGGAAGATGAAATTGAAGAAGCTAAGATGCTATGGGATAATCAAATCTCAGATTTAAAACAAGTTTTAGGTTCAGCTTAAGCTTCTCTCTTATATAAGTTTTATATTTGTCCTGATATTTAATCGGGACTTTTTTTATGACAAATCTCAACGGTAATATAATAGATCATTCAAGTTTTATTACAAGCGAAAACAGAGGCTACAAGTATGGTGATGCTGTATTTGAAACCATAAAAGCTGTACATGGAAAACTGCTGTTTTGGGAAGACCATTATTTCAGACTTATGGCTTCCATGCGAATAATGCGTATGGAAATTCCAATGCATTTTACTATGGAATTTTTGGAAGCTGAAATCTTAAAAACTATAGAAGCCAGTTCGCTTTTAAAATCTTCAGCCAGAGTACGATTAAATGTCGATAGAGGTGATGGAGGTAAATACCTTCCAAAGGGAAAAGACATCAGCTATAATATTTCGGTTGAAGTTCTAACTTCAGATTTTTACTCGGTTTCAAAAAAAGAAACCTACACTGTTGATTTGTACAAAGACTTTTTTATTGCACCAGGATTATTGGCAACGCTTAAAACAAATAACAAAGCAATTAACGTTTTAGGAAGTATTTATGCAGAAGAAAACGGTTGGGATAACTGTTTGCTTTTAAACACCAACAAGAATGTTGTTGAAGCTTTAAACGGAAATCTTTTTCTCGTCTCAGGAGAAACAATTAAAACACCTCCTTTAGAAGATGGTTGCTTAAAAGGAATTATGAGAAAACAACTCATTGAGGTAATTGTGAATTCTGGAGATTATGTTATTGAAGAAGCATCCATTTCTCCTTTCGAGCTTCAAAAAGCTGATGAATTATTCATAAGTAATGTTATTACAGGAATTCAGCCTATATTGAAGTATCGCAAAAAAGATTTTGCAACGACAATTTCTGAGGATATTATAAGACGCTTAAATATTAAATTAAGAGTGTCTTAATTGTAACTCGGATTTTCAGGAGCATTAGACCACAGTTGATAATTGCCACCTAATTCCAGCATTTTTTCTTTCCAGAAGGAATCGCAACTTTTTCCCATGAGCTCTTCTTTGTAGATGTTCTTGGTAACAATCCATGAGTTAGATAGTAATTCGTTTTCCAGTTGCTGAGAATCCCAACCTGAATACCCTAAAAAGAAACGTATATCTGAGTTCGAAAGTTTATTCTCTTTGAGTAATTGCAAAACAACCTCAAAATCTCCTCCCCAATAAATACCCAGAGATATTTCAATACTATCAGGAATCAGTTCAGGTACCTGATGAATAAAATATAAATTATCTTGTTCTACTGGACCTCCATTGTATACTTTAAAGTCTGCTTTGGTTTCCGGAATCAAATCTTGAAGCGTATATTCTAAAGGTTTATTTAAAATAAAACCAACAGAACCTTTGCTGTTATAATCAGCAAGTAGAATGACAGATCTATTAAAAGATAAATCGCCAATTATTGATGGCTCTGCAATTAATAAATCACCTTTTTTGGGCTTTATGGTAATCATAACTAATGATTTCTGAACTAAATCTAAAACATATTTTTATAAAATGCAATAAATTTCATAACTAAACTTACATGCTGCAAGATACATTACAGGCAATAAGAAGTAAATCTGTATAATAAAAAAGCCCACTTGTATTAAAAGTGGGCTTTTAAATCTATTTTAAGAGGTGCTTAGTTTACAGCGTTGCTTAAATCAGAACCAGCTTTAAACTTTACTACGTTTTTAGCTTTAATTTGTATAGTCTTACCAGTTTGAGGGTTTCTTCCTTCTCTTGCAGATCTTCTAGAAACTGACCAAGAACCAAATCCTACTAAAGAAACTCTGTTTCCTTTTTGTAAAGCTCCTTCGATGTCAACTAGTAATGAATCTAATGCTTTTTTAGCAGCTGCTTTTGTAATTCCAGCATTTTCTGCCATTCCATTGATTAAATCTGTTTTGTTCATAAAATTAAATTTTAAATTATTAATAAATAGTTGGGTTAAACATTTTGTTAAATCCTCTTACAAATTTATATGTAAAATCCATCTACGCAAGTAATAGCAAGGGAAATGCAGTTATTTGTTGATAACTTAGTTGATTTGTTAATAAAGGATGTGCATTTTATCGGATTTTTTATAATATCAATGGTGATAAGGGTTTAGAGCAGTTTTGCGTTTTCTTCAAAATGATATCCGTTTAATAATGATTTTACATCCATTTTTCGTTTACCGGGAAGTTGAATTTCCTTAATATTTATAAAGCCATCATCTACAGCTACTTTTAACTCATCTTTGTTGCTTATGAGTGTGCCAGTTGTGAACTGATGCTTTTCTAATTTTTTTTCGGTTTTAAAAATCTTCACAGTTAAGGTTTCATCACCATTATAAAGATAACACCAAGCTGATGGGAAAGGGTTTAACCCTCTAATTTTATTATATATATCGTCGATAGGCAATGTCCAATCAATTTTACAATTGTCTTTATGGAGTTTATATGCGGTTTTTAAATCTTTAGTTTTTGGCTGAATTGTTGTTTTGACAGTTCCATTTGCTATCAGTTCAACCGTTTTTAATACCAGTTGACTTCCAATGACCATTAATTTATCATGAAGTGTTCCAACAGTTTCATCAGCTTCAATTGCGATATCATCCTGAAGAATGATGGCTCCTGTATCAATTTTTTCATCTATAAAAAAGGTAGTGACACCAGTTTTTGTTTCTCCGTTTATAATAGCCCAATGTATTGGAGCTGCTCCTCTGTAATCAGGTAAAAGTGACGCATGCAGATTAAATGTTCCGTGTTCTGGCATGCTCCATACCACTTCTGGCAACATTCTAAAAGCAACTATAATTTGTAAGTTCGCATTTAGAGCTCTTAATTCTTCAACAAAGGACTCAGCCTTCAGGTTAGTAGGTTGTAATATATGAAGCCCTTCAGATTGTGCGTATTTTTTAACGGCAGACTCATTTAATTTTCTGCCACGTCCAGCGGGTTTGTCTGGAGCAGTTATTACTCCAACGACATTATATTTGGCGTCAACTAGTGTTTTTAAAGAAGCAACCGCAAAATCTGGTGTGCCCATAAATACAATTCTTAAGTTTTCGTTACTCATGGTTATTTTATTTTATAGGAATTTGAAGGCGTCATACTAATAATTTGATGCTCTAATAATAATTTTAAGACGTCAAATATTTCAGTGTCTTTATAAGGTAACGCTTCAACAATCTGTCGTGAATTTAAACTTTTAGTGGTTAATATTGAAAGAATATGTTTTTGGATGGTTTTAAAATCTGGAGCTTCTGAAACTTCAGATTGTGTTAAACATACCGAGCATCTACCGCATTTTTGACTTGAATCTTCACCAAAATAATTTAGTAACTGCACTTGTTTACACACCGAATCATTTTCAATATAGTCTAATACAGCATTAACCTGGTGCCTTTTTAACTCTTGTTGTTGTTCTACAATGGTCACAATCCTGTTGATGGTTTTGTCGTCTTCTCTGGGTTGGAGAAATACAACTTCAGAATCGGTATTAGCGTATTTAAAATCTACCACATCGTCTTTATCTAATTGTTGTAATACCGCTATAATTTGTTTTTCAGAGGTAGAGGTTTTAGTAGCGATGAGCGACAAATTAATGGCGAGTGCGTGTTCAAAAATGCCACCATAGGTTCTCAAAATAGATTTAATAATGAGTTCAACGTGTTTATGTCGTTCTAAATACGCAAATAATGAATTACTGCTAATAATAAATTGTAACGTTGATTTATAATTAAACTGCTGCGAGAGTTTAATAATACTGTTTCTGTCTAAAACCTGAAGTGCATTAAAGATTTGAGTTGCTTTGAAATCGTAAGTTTTACAAAAGGTGTTAAAATTAAACTGATGCGATGAAAACTCACCTTCACCATAAGAAATTTGAAAGTAATTGCACAGTTTTCTGTACACGTGTTTAATAAAATCTATGGAAGGTAATGTATTTATGAACTGACTTTTAAGTCGTTGTTCATCAGAGGTGTTGGTCAATAAAAACGCGTAGGCATCTTCGTTATTTCTTCCAGCACGACCAGCTTCCTGGTAATAACTTTCAAGACTTTCAGGTAAGTTAATATGAAACACTGTTTTTACATCAGGTTTATCGATTCCCATACCAAAAGCTGTGGTAGCAACCATAATCTCTTTTTGGTTGTTCATCCATTGATTAAGTCGTTCCTGTTTATCTTTTGTAGGAATGCCTCCATGAAAAAACGTAGAACTGAATCCGAGTTTGTTTAAGTGCTCAGATATTTCAACAGATAACTTTCGGCTTCTCACATATATAATTGAAGCCCCTTTATGAATTTTTAAAAACCGTTCTAAATTGTAAAGTTTGTCTTCACTGTAAACAACATTGTAAGCAATGTTAGGTCTGCTAAAAGACGCTTTAAATAGTTTTGGTGCAATAAAATCTAATTCGGCAATTATTTCTTCAATGACTTTAGGTTTCGCAGTTGCCGTTAAAGCGATGACATTTACAGTTGGATGTAATTCCCGTAAAACAGTAATATGTTTATAAGCAGGTCTGAAATCATTTCCCCATTGACTAATGCAATGTGCTTCATCAACAGCAATAAGGTTAACATTCATTTGCTGTATGCGATGTTGTACCAGATCTTGTTGCAAGCGTTCTGGTGACAGGTATAAAAATTTGTAATTCCCGTAAATGCAGTTATCTAATAAGGTATCCAGTTCAGAATAACTAATTCCACTGGTAATAGCCATCGCTTTAATGCCTTTATCTTTAAGATGTTTAACCTGATCTTTCATTAAAGCCACAAGAGGTGACACCACTATACAAATCCCATCTTTAATTAAGGCTGGAATTTGAAAGCAAATCGATTTTCCACCTCCAGTTGGCAATAAAACGAAGGTGTCTTCATTGTTTAACACAGCATTAATGATATCTTCCTGAAGAGGTCTGAAAGATGTATGATTCCAATAACGCTCAAGTATGTTTATAGGATGTGACATCACTACAAATGTAAAGCATCTACGATAAAATCTGCACGTTTTTCAATACTATCAAAAGGCACATCAATGAGTTCATATCCAAAACGTTCGTAAGTTTGTAATAAGGCATCATGAATTTGAACGGCCTGATCAAAGTTTTCATAGCGTTCACTATCACTCACAAAAATCTCTTGCCAAGGTGCCAATACAAATACGTGGTCATAAACATGCTTTGTACAGGTTTCTACAAAGTGATCAGGATAGTTGCTATTTGCATAATCCATATAAGCGACGACATCTGGTAAGCCTCTATCCAAGAAAACAAGATCTTCACTGGCAGAAGTTGCTTCATGAAATTGTTTCGTTCTTGCGTCTAACAGCAGTTCGCTAAACAGTAATGGTTTTGTTAAAAACAGTTGTTCAATGCCATCTTTTCTGGCGTCAAGTGTTACTTGTCTGGAGATTTCTTCAAAACACGTATAATTGCGCTTAATAAGTTCGTTGATGATTGAAGATTTCCCGGTTCCTGGTCCACCAGTAATGACGATTTTACGTGTATTCAAATTGGCAAGGTTTTGGTGGTAAATTTAACAATTAATTATGCAAAGCAAAAAGGAAGTAAAACGTATATTTGCTGATGAAGAAGAAATATTATGAGTTCAGATAAAAAAACAGAAGAATTTTACAACAAATTAAGAAATCAGCTTTATGAAACTGCAAGTTGGCCTTCAGAATATTTATATAAATTTATTGTACCAACAGATCAGAAAAAAATAAATCAAATTGAAGATTTATTTAATAACCTCGGAGCAGTCATTACAACAAAAGAGTCTGGTAAAGGAACCTATACAAGCGTTTCTGTTAATGTAGACATGAAAGATCCGGATGCTGTTATAACAAAATATAAAGAAGTTGCTGAAAATGTTGAAGGTGTTATTTCTTTATAAAAAGAACAGAAAACAAGTATTTTTTTGTATTTTGCGAACACATGCTGAAGTACTTCGTGCATGATACAAATACTACACAAACTTATATTTTGATAGAAGACATAGAATACAACACTGAGCGTGAACATTTGATTATTCCAGAATATGGAAGACATCTTCAAAAAATGGTGAATTACGCAAAACAACTACCTACAAAGGAAGAACGCAATAAAGTTGCAAAATCCATTATTAATGTCATGGGTAACCTGCAACCTCATTTGCGTGATGTGCCAGATTTTCAGCACAAACTTTGGGATCAGCTTTTTATTATAGCCGATTTCGAATTGGATGCAGATTCTCCATATCCAGTAACGACTAAAGAGGAGTTAAACGAAAAACCGGAACCTTTAAAATACCCTCAAAATCATCCTAAATATCGTTTTTACGGAAACAATATAAAAACCATGATTGATGTGGCAAATACATGGGAAGAAGGCGAATTAAAAGAGGCTTTGATTTATACCATTGCCAACCACATGAAAAAATGTTTCCTCAACTGGAATAAAGACACCGTTGAAGATGAGGTGATTTTTAATCATTTATACGAGTTGTCAGGCTGTAAAATCAATTTAAAAGGCAGTGATGAAGACCTTTCAGATGCTACTAGTTTATTAAAGAATAAAAAGAAATATTCTAATAGCAACAGTAAAAAATCTCACCACAAAAAAAGTAATTCTAACCGAAGTAGAAAACGTTACTAATACCTAGTACATGTCAACATTTATTATTGAAGGAGGTCACCGATTAAAAGGAAAAATTCAACCTCAAGGTGCAAAAAACGAAGCCTTACAAATTTTATGCGCTGTTTTATTAACTGCTGAAGAAGTTAAAATCGATAATATTCCAGATATTATTGATGTCAACAAATTGATAGCTTTATTAAAAAAGTTAGGTGTCAAAATTAAACAGCTCGGAAAAGGATCTTATTCTTTTCAGGCAGATGAGGTAAATCTCAATTACTTAGAATCTGCTGAGTTTAAAGAAGACGGAAAAGGTTTACGTGGTTCTATCATGATTGTTGGTCCGTTGTTAGCACGTTTTGGAAAAGGATATATTCCGAAGCCAGGAGGAGATAAAATCGGACGTCGTCGTTTAGATACGCATTTTGAAGGATTTATAAATTTAGGTGCAAAATTCAGATATAATAAAGAAGATTATTTTTATGGTGTTGAAGCCGATAAATTAAAAGGAACCTACATGCTCCTTGATGAAGCTTCAGTTACCGGAACTGCTAATATTGTGATGGCAGCAGTTTTAGCTGAAGGCACAACAACGATCTATAATGCTGCCTGCGAACCTTACTTACAGCAACTTTGTAAAATGCTCAACAGAATGGGAGCAAAGATAAGTGGTGTAGGTTCTAATATGTTAATCATTGAAGGTGTAGATGAATTAGGTGGAACAGAACACAGAATGCTTCCGGATATGATTGAAATAGGAAGCTGGATTGGATTAGCAGCAATGACAAAAAGTGAACTGACGATTACTAATGTGAGTTGGGACGATTTAGGTCAGATTCCTAATGTATTTAGAAAAATAGGAATCACAGTTGAACGTCAAGGTGACGATATTCATATTCCAGCGCATACTGATGGTTACGAAGTGCAAAGTTATATTGATGGATCAATATTAACGGTTTCTGATGCACCTTGGCCAGGTTTTACACCTGATTTACTGAGTATCATTTTAGTGGTTTTAACGCAAGCCAGAGGTAGTGCTCTAGTTCATCAAAAGATGTTTGAAAGCCGTTTGTTCTTTGTCGATAAACTCATTGATATGGGAGCAAAAATCATACTTTGTGATCCACACAGAGCTACAGTTATTGGTCACGATTTTAAATCGAAACTTAAAGCAACAACCATGACATCTCCAGACATTAGAGCTGGAGTATCCTTACTTATTGCAGCCTTATCTGCAAAAGGAACTTCAACCATACACAACATTGAGCAAATTGATCGTGGTTACGAAAATATAGATGAACGACTACGTGCTATTGGTGCTAAGATTACCAGAGTAGAAGGCAATTAATCTCATTCTTATTTATTAAAAAAAGCCTCGAATTTACGAGGCTTTTTTTTATTAACTTACAGCTTCCTTATAGGTTTTTAAACAGCGCTCGCGAGCCTCTTTATGATCTACCATTTTATCCACATAATCGTCAGTATCATATTCTGGCACATATTTTTTTATATACGTTTTGTTTTTGTCAAACTTATCAATTTGAGTCGTAGGATTAAAAATTCTGAAATAAGGAGCAGCATCAACACCCGAACCAGCGACCCATTGCCAGTTACCAACATTACTTGCCATCTCATAATCGTGAAGTTTTTCAGCAAAATATGCTTCGCCCCAACGCCAGTCAATTAATAAATGCTTACATAAAAAACTACCAACTAACATACGAACCCGGTTGTGCATAAATCCAGTTTCATTTAGCTGTCGCATTCCTGCATCTACGAGCGGATAACCTG
>JAAEZL010000031.1:22395-30807 GCA_018222875.1 Algicola sp. | reverse complement strand
AACGTGAGCCATGTAAGCTGTGTTACTCGGACTAAAAAACGATTGACCTGTTAACGCAGAAATCACATCTAATAAGATAATACCAGGAATAAAGTATTTAGCCTTTATAGGAATAGGTAAGAAAATCAACATCAGTTTAGCTTCAGGATTCATCATTCCAAAAGCTGCTAAAATTCCCATAATACAGCCTGATGCACCAACCATTGAAGCATTGTAGATTGGGAAAGCTTCTTTTAACAAGGCTAACTGGTTCTGATTCACTCCTTGAATAACTTCATTAGATGTAAACATTTGAATAATTTCTGAACTTTTTAATCCACTAGAAATCAATTCAGAATATATAGGAATGTAATTAAAATAATAATAGCCCAACTGAAATAAAACGGCACCAAAACCAGCAGACAAATAAATAAATAAGAATTTCTTACTTCCCAACTGTGATTCAACAGCTGTACCAAACATCCATAAGGCAAACATATTGAAGAGAATATGCATTGGTCCACCATGCATAAACATATGTGTCACGATTTGCCATGGTTGAAACAATTCATTCTTAGGAAAATATAACGCAAACCATTGGTAAAACAATTCTCCATTGCCAATGACCAGTGTTCCTACGAACATAATCGCATTGATAATAATCAAATGTTTTACTGTATCTGTAATGCCTCTCATCATAATTATTTACATAAATTTTTTATCAAAATCATCTACACTCATTGTAATAAATGTTGTTCTGTTGGTTGGCGAAACTGAAGGTTCTTTACAAGCAAACAAACTGTTTACCAAGTGTTCCTGCTCCATATTTGTTAAGGTCTGACCAGCTTTAATAGCCAGACTTTTTGATAGGGATTTGGCTAATAAATCTGTTGCACTAAAATTACTATCTGGCACTTCCTGCTCAACGTCGCTAATGAGTTGTTCTAAAATGATAGACACTTCGCTCTCTGGAACATTCACAGGAACTCCTGTTATTTCTATACTTGTTCCTTTAAATTTAGAAAACACAAAACCTGTATGTTCTAAATCTTCCTTTAATTGCTTTAATAATTCCTTTTCTGAAGACGAAAACTGTAATTCTAATGGAAATAATAATTGCTGACTAACAGCTTCTTTTATCGTAGTGTGTTTTAGCAAGCCTTCATAAAGCACACGTTGATGCGCACGATGCTGATCGATGATAAGCATACCTGATTTAATCGTGCTTATAATATATTTATTATGTAACTGATACGTTCTTTGCGAGGATTCAATCGTAGTTTTATCATTAAAAAGCGATTGATTTTCGGGTTCACTTTCAAACTGAACTTCACTGAACTCATGATTTGTTTTAGTGCCTTTACTTTCAAGTCCGACATACAAACTTTCCCATTGTGCTGCAGGTTCTTTTTTATAAGACGTTGAAATACCTCCAGGTTTACCTGATGATTTTTCCTCCTGAAACGGATTAAAAAACCGATCTACTTCAACAGTAGGGTTTGATGTTCGTTTTCCTTCGTAATTATAAGGCGTATCCAAATTTTTATCACGATCAAAATCTAAAACTGGTGCAATATTAAACTGACCTAAACTGTGTTTTACCGACGATCTCAAAATAGCATATAAAGTATGCTCGTCGTCAAATTTAATTTCAGTTTTAGTCGGATGAATATTGATATCTATCGTTTTTGGATCTACAATGAGATTCAAAAAGTAACTCGGGTAACTCCCATCTTTCAATAAGCCTTCAAAAGCTGAGCTAATAGCATGATTCAGATAAGCGCTTTTTATAAAGCGATTATTGACGAAAAAGAATTGTTCGTTTTTAGTTTTTCTGGCAAACTCAGGTTTTCCAACAAAACCAGATATTTTCAAAACTTCTGTCTTTTCTTCAACAGGCACTAATTTTTCATTCGTTTTTCCACCGAAAATATTCACGACACGTTGTCTGTAATTACTTTTTGGAAGGTTAAAACTTTCACTTCCGTTATGAACCATTACAAATGCGATATCTGGATGCGCTAAAGCCACACGATGAAATTCATCAATTATATGTCGTAATTCAACATTATTCGACTTTAAAAAATTGCGTCGTGCAGGAATATTAAAAAATAAATGTTTGACTGAAATAGACGTTCCTTTTGGAGTGACAACAACCTCCTGAGACTTCACTTCACTCCCTTCAATTTCAATTTGAGTCCCAAGTTCGTCCTGTTCCTGTTTGGTTTTAAGTTCAACATGTGCAATAGCAGCAATACTTGCTAAAGCTTCACCACGAAATCCTTTGGTATGTAAACTGAATAAATCTTCGGCTGAACGAATTTTAGATGTGGCATGACGTTCAAAACTTAACCGAGCATCGGTAACGCTCATGCCTTTACCGTCATCAATGACTTGAATTAAGGTTTTACCAGCATCTTTAACGATGAGTTTTATAAGCGTAGATTCAGCATCAATAGCATTTTCAAGCAATTCTTTAACTACAGAAGCCGGACGCTGTACGACTTCGCCTGCAGCAATTTGATTAGCAACATGATCTGGTAAAAGTTGAATGATGTCTGCCATTAGCGATCTGAAAAGAAAATAGAGAGATCAAAATCAATGATGAACAAAAATGCCAAAATCAAAACGCCAACAATAATCATGATACGACGGTTAGCACCAGATCGATCCTCATTGTACTTGTAATCGTCTAAAGCATTATTAAGTTTGGTCTTAAGTCCTTTATCACTTCCAGCCGTTACGCGGAAGTCATCAAACTTATGTTTAAGTTCAAAAGGATTGCCTTCTCCTTTATAATAACGAGGTGAATAGCTATATTTTTTGTTCTTGCGTGTGTTTAGAATTCCCATAATTATGATATTTCGTAGTGATTTAAAATTAACCAAACCGCAACTATCATTCCTAAAACAATTAATAACAAGATTAATTTATTAGAGGATTTACTTCTTTTTTTACCACGACTTCTTACTGTTTCCCATTGCGTCTTGATATTGTCATCAGAATTGCTTTTGGAATCTATAAGATGTCTAGGCGTGTAACTGAAGCGTTTATTTTTGCGCTGCTGAAATAAGTTCACTACAAAATCTAATAGATGTTATACTTCAAAAGTACTGAATTTACGAGGAAAAACAGATGTTGAAGTCCTAAAAATTGTTAACAAATAGTGCAGTTGTAAAGTTGTTTGATGGTGAGTTGTTGGTTGCTAAGTTGAAGAAACAAAAATAACAACTAAAACTGCTTACTTTGTATTAAGCTCAGCCATTTTTATGGCAGCTATGGCAGCTTCTGTACCTTTATTCCCGTGTTTTCCACCTGAGCGATCAATAGATTGTTGCATGTTATTATCTGTTAGTACACAAAATATAACAGGTGTATCAGTTGTTACATTCAAGTCTTTAATACCTTGAGTAACACCTTCACAAACAAAGTCGAAGTGTTTAGTTTCTCCCTGAATGATGCAGCCAATAGCAATAACGACGTCCACATTTTGAGCAATCATTTTTTTGGAACCGTAAATCAACTCAAAACTTCCAGGAACATCCCATTTAATGATGTTCTCCGAACGTGCTCCACAATCTAACAACGCATCCAAAGCACCTTTGAAGAGTCCGTTAGTTATTGTATCATTCCATTCTGAAACAACAATCCCAAACCGAAAGTCTTTCGCGTTTGGGATTGTGTTTTTATCGTAATTTGATAAGTTATGGTTTGCAGTTGCCATATTAGTTCTTTGCTTCTGCTCTTCCTATAAATACATCAATATTAGTAGCTTCAGAAGCGCTTGAAAATTCTTCTTTAATTCTTTTAAAATAGCCTAATGCTTTATCAGTTTGTCCTAAACCTAAGGCTACATTAGCCGCTTTAAACAAATACATTGGAGTTGTATAATCGTTAGTTGAAGCTGCTATAGCTTTTTCGTAGTACCCAAGTGCATCTTCTGGTTGATTTAATTGTACAAACGCATCACCAATACCTCCTTTGGCAATTGGTTCTAACACAGCATCGTCTGTTTCAAACTCACTTAAATGCTTCACTGCATTCGTGTAATCTTTCGTATTTAAATACGCCATTCCAGCATAATAGTTAGCAAGGTTTCCAGCAGGTGTGCTACCATATTCGCTAATGATATCTAACATGCCATACTTGCCTTCACCACCTGTTAAAGATAAATTGTACAATGAATCTTTAGCAGTTCCGTTGACAGCCTCTTCAAAATACTTTTGAGCCGTGAACATTTCATTCATAGCTTCATCTGCTTTTGGTTCAGCAATAAACTTGTTATAACCTAGGTAACCTAATACGATTGCAGCAGCGAGTCCTACAACAATAAAAATATTTTTCTGATTCTTAACAGCCCAGTCTTCTGCTTTGGAAGCGCCTTCATCTAAGGTATTAAAAACTTCAGCAGTTGTTGAGTTCTCCTCTATAGCTTCAACTTTCTCAGCTTTTGTTTTTGGTTTATAACCTCTTTTCTTATATGTTGCCATAATTCTGTATTTGTGCCCGCAAAAATAAAATTTTTATTGGGATTTAAAAGGTAAATTATTTGTTATTTTTACTTCTTCTTATTATCAGGTAAACCCAAATACAAATATTCCAGACTGTTTTATGATTTTAAAAACCCTCAGCTTAGTCAATTATAAGAATTTTGAAAGTCAGGATTTTGAGTTTGACTCCAAGATTAATTGCTTTGTAGGCTTTAATGGTGTGGGTAAAACAAATGTGCTTGATGCTATATACCATCTGTCTTTAGGAAAAAGTTATTTTAATCCTGTTGCAACTCAAAACATAAATCACGATGCTGATTTTTTTGTAGTTGATGGTGTTTTTGAGAAGCATGAGCGCACCGAAAAAATCATTGTTTCGTTAAAACGTGGCCAAAAAAAAATGATTAAGCGCAACGGAAAAGCTTATGATAAATTTAGTGATCATATAGGTTTTATTCCGTTGGTTATCATTTCACCAGCTGATCGGGATTTAATAATTGAAGGTAGTGACACACGACGAAAATTTATTGATAGTGTCATTTCACAAAGTGACAAAGTATACCTCAATCATTTAATTAATTATAATAAAGTCCTGTCGCAACGCAATGCGCTATTGAAATATTTTGCGCTCAACAACACGTTTAATCAGCAAACTTTAGAGGTTTACAATGAACAACTCCACAATTATGGTTTTGAGATATTTAAAATAAGACATGAGTTTCTGGAGACTTTTATTCCAATTTTCAAAAAACGCTATCAAGCTATCAGTAATAATAATGAACTGGTAAATCTCATGTATAAAAGCGACTTGTATGAAGACGATTTGAATACACTTCTGATTCAACGGATTAACAAAGACAAAGCCTTACAATACACAAGTGTTGGTATTCATAAAGATGATTTGAGTTTTGAAATTGAAACACATCCTATTAAAAAATTCGGTAGTCAAGGTCAGCAAAAATCATTCTTAATTGCTTTAAAACTTGCTCAGTTTGATTTCGTAAAGCAACAAAGTGGCGTAACACCTTTATTGCTTCTGGACGATATTTTTGATAAATTAGATGAACAACGCGTTGCACAAATTATTGGTTTGGTTGATAATGAAGATTTCGGACAATTATTTATTAGTGATACGCATGCCGAACGTACTGAAACTATAATCAAGCAAATTCATCAATCCTATAAAATTTTTAAATTGTAGCTATGACTATTAAACAAATCTGTTTTATAATTTTTTCATTTTTTATACTGAGTTGCACAAAAGATCCTGAAACTTTAATACCACATTTAAGCGGTTACTGGGAAATAGAAAAAGTCACAATGGCTGATGGTTCAAAAAAGTCATACACTTATAATGATACTATAGATTATATTGAAATCACTGATAGTTTAACAGGATTCAGAACCAAATTAAAACCAAATTTATCTGGTACTTACGAAACCTCAACTGATAAGGAGCTTATTACTATTAGCATAGAAAATGACAGTCTGCATCTCATGTACTCAACACCATTTGCAAACTGGAAGGAAACCGTTTTAAACGCTAACAAAGATCAATTATTAATCGTAAATGTAAATAAAGATATGTATCTTTATAAAAGGTATGAGCCTTTGAATTTAGAGTAAGGTTTAATTAAAATTGATATGGCAAAACGAAACAATGAGCATCTACCTATCAGCGATATTTTAAAAGAATTTGTCGATGCTAATAATCTACAGACTGGCTTAGATAAAGTTAATGTTAGAGAAGCATGGGCAAAAATGATGGGAAATGGTGTGAACAATTATACAACTAATATTGTCTTAGAACGTGACACACTTTATGTTCAATTGAGTTCAAGTGTTTTACGTGAAGAACTTAGCTATGGTAAGGAAAAAATCATAAAAATGCTAAATGAGTCTTTAGGAAAAGATGTTATTAGTAAACTGGTATTGCGTTAAATTTTTCAATATACAGAATAAAAAAAGCACCTTAATAGGTGCTTTTTTATATGCTTAATGAGATACTGAAACAAGTTCAGCATAAGTGACTCACGCAATTTTGATCAACAAAATTGGTTCGCTACTTACTTGACATCCATCAGTTCAACATCAAATACTAAGGTCGCATTTGGTGGAATTACTCCTCCAGCTCCTGCGGCTCCATAACCTAAATCACTAGGAATTACCAAACGTGCTTTATCTCCAACGTTTAACAGACAAATACCTTCGTCCCAACCAGGAATTACCTGACCAACACCAACTTGAAAATCTAGAGGTGCATTTCTTTTATACGATGAATCAAAAACAGTTCCATCAGCTAATTGACCTTTATAATGAACTGAAACCATTTTACCTGCTTCAGCAGCTTTACCATTTCCTTTTTGAAGGATCTGGTAACGTAATCCGCTTTTAGTTTCCTCAAAACCTGCAGCTAACTTGTCTAATTCAGCTCTTGCAGCATCACGTTCTGCGGCTACTCGTTTTTCTCTTGCACCTTCAAATGTTCTGAATGCTTCAACTGCATTAAAGTTTTCGGCAGCATCACCAACTCTAATAATTTCTAACGTTTCAATAATATCACCTTGAGCAATAGCATCTACAACATCTTGTCCGTCTTGAACTTTTCCAAAAACCGTATGATTATTATCTAACCATGGTGTTTCAGTATGCGTTATAAAAAACTGACTCCCATTAGTTCCTGGTCCAGCATTTGCCATTGACAAAACTCCTGGAGCATCATGCTTTAAATCCGGATGAAACTCATCATCAAATTTATAACCAGGATTTCCAGTTCCTGTGCCTTGAGGACAACCTCCTTGAATCATAAAATCCGGAATGACTCTGTGAAATTTCAATCCGTCATAATAAGGTTTCCCTTGAGGCTTCACCGAATTTTCTAAATTACCTTCTGCCAAAGCAACAAAGTTACCAACTGTTCCTGGTGTTTTTTCAAATTCTAAAGCGACTAAAATTTCGCCTTTATTTGTATTAAATTTTGCGTATAAACCGTCTTGCATTATGTTTTATTTTAATTGAGGTGCAAAGATATGAAACTAAGTTAGAAGTCCGAAGCCAGAAGCACTTTTTGAAACATATACCTATATACTATAATTATGTTAGATTTTGGTATTGGCTTTAATTCATTTAGCTTTGCCAAAAATAAGTACTGTATGAGTTTTATTACCAAATTAAAAGCTGCTTTTGGAAATCCGCGAGCCATGGAGAAACTTCATGTTGATGATCACACAGAAGCTATAATTAATGATATAGAAAACAATCCTTTTGCTGTTTCGGAATCTAATGTACTTTATGCTGGATTAAACGAATTAGGAGGTTATTATTTTTTTCAAACCGTTGTTGTCGGAACCTTCCATGTAAAAACCTTAAAAGGCGCACAGCTTAAAATTGTGGGTCATGATTTTGAATTAGAATTAGATTCAGATATGTTAGAATTAGAATCTGACCATTCAAATGTTTCAAACAGAAGCATTTCGAAAATAGACTTTCAAATTGAAGAAACTGATGCTGCAAAACTAGATCGCTCATCTATAAAAGAACTTGTGTTAACTTGCAAAAATCAAGACATCTCATTTTCGATATATGAAGTCAATGAAGAAGAAGAATAACAAAATCTTAAATCTTTTCTTCAAACTCAGGGCAGTCTAACCTGATATCTTTATTTAAGAGTTCTTTTTCCAGTAAACCACAATAATCTAAAACGCCTTGTTTTTGGTAGTATTTACAGCCGAAGCAAGTTCGTTGTACAGTTAAGATGCCATTTTGATTTAGTTTGTAAATCAGTTCACTTAAGGTTTTGAAAACATTTTCAAGCTCTGCTTGCTTAAATTTATCAATTTGCTGCTTTAATGGATTAGCAAAATCATAAGTTTCTGCAATAGTCTGCTTTCCTAATTCAGACAAATGAATACTATAGCTTCTACTATCACTCGAAGAATAATCC
>JAAEZL010000031.1:20186-22385 GCA_018222875.1 Algicola sp. | reverse complement strand
ACATAAATTCTGTTTATGGTAGTTTACAAAAATTAAGATTTGAATTTGTATCGGACTTAAACCCACTTGTTTTGCCTTTTCCCAAAGTAGAATTTTAAATACTTCGGAAATACGCTCAAGACCAGAAACAATTTTACTTGAAAGATTTTCATTTTGCTGGTTGGGATTAAAAAGACTACTATCCATATTAAAAAAAGCCTGCCGAATTTAGTTCAGCAGGCAAAGTTAGTCATCCTAACTATAACTTCCAAAAAAATTAACCTTTAACGTCTGCCATTGAGGCGCCAAAATTGATATGCAAGGTATTTCCATTTGGAGTTACCAAAGCTGGCACAGATTCTACTCCTGCTTGTTCTGCTTCCTGAATTCTTGATCGATCCTCTCCAATGTGAACGACTTCAACATTTTCTGAACCAATCAAATTAATAATGTCATGTTCTGCACTTATACAAACCGGACATCCTGCGTGATAAAAAATTGACTTACTCATTTTTCTCTATATTTTAAATTATTGCACTATTGCATTACAAATATAGTTAGGATTCCTTACTTTTAAAAATAATATACAGATTTATTTAGGAAAAGTTTCCTTTCAAATGTAATTTTGATAAAAGTCTAAAATGTTAGATTTATTTTATAAAGAGTTAATTGGCTACTTCACTCATGAACTTAATACGATACAACCGAAGTTCTTCTTCTTCATAATCGCCATCAAATTCTTCAATAGCATCAGAAATTTTATCCGTTTCAGATTCCATAAAATACTCATGAATTTCTTCCTGCTGTTCTTCGTCTAAAACCTCATCTAACCAATAATTGATATTGAGTTTTGTACCTGAGAAGACAATGGCTTCCATTTCTTTTATAAAATCGACCATACTCATTCCTTTAGAAGATGCAATGTCATCTAAACGCAACTTTCTATCAACATTCTGAATGATATATAATTTAATGGCAGAATTTGAACCTGTACTTTTAACGACAAAATCGTCAGGACGCATAATATCGTTTTCTTCAACATACCTTGAAATGAGTTCGATAAAATCTTTACCATATTTTTTGGCTTTTCCATCACCAACACCATGAACATTACTCAATTCATCAATGGTAATTGGATATTTTAAAGCCATATCTTCTAATGAAGGATCCTGAAAAATAACAAAAGGTGGTACGCCTAATTTTTTAGCATTCCGTTTTCTGAGATCTCTCAGCATGTTCATTAATTTTTCATCGGCAACACCTCCACCTCCTTTGGCTGCTGTAACAATGCCATCATCTGAACCTTCATCAAATACATGATCTTCAGTCATCATAAATGATTTAGGCGATTTTATAAACTCGTGACCAGCTTCTGGTATTCTTAAAACACCATAGGTTTCAATGTCCTTTTTTAAATAACCAGCGACTAAAACCTGGCGAATTAATGCCATCCAGTAACGCTTGTCTTTATCTTTTCCTATTCCGAAGAAAGGTAAGGTATCTGTTTTATGAGACGATATCAATGCATTTGAATGTCCAATTAAAACATTCACTAAATCTTTAGACTTATATTTTTCATTCGTTTTATCTACAGTCTCAAGCAAGGTTTTCACTTCTTCTTTAGCTTCGTGCTGCTTTTTAGGGTTACGAACATTATCGTCCATGTCACCTCCTTCTCCAGTTTCATTATCGAATTCTTCGCCGAAATAATGCAAAATAAACTTTCGTCTTGATACTGAACTTTCAGCAAACGCAACAACTTCCTGAAGTAATGCTTGACCGATTTCCTGTTCTGCAACAGGTTTTCCTGACATAAATTTCTCAAGCTTTTCAATATCCTTGTAAGCGTAATATGCTAAACAATGACCTTCACCTCCATCACGTCCAGCTCTACCTGTTTCCTGATAGTAACTTTCGATACTTTTTGGCATGTCGTGATGAATCACGAAACGAACATCTGGTTTGTCGATTCCCATTCCGAAAGCAATGGTAGCAACAACAACGTCAGCATCTTCCATAAGAAACATGTCCTGATGTTTCACTCGCGTTTTAGGATCTAATCCTGCGTGATATGGCACAGCGTTTATGCCATTAACCTGAAGCACTTGTGCTAATTCTTCAACACGTTTCCGACTTAAACAATACACAATACCAGATTTTCCTTCATTTTGCTTCACAAATCGAATGATATCAGCATCTACATTTTTAGTTTTCGGACGT
>JAAEZL010000031.1:13946-20176 GCA_018222875.1 Algicola sp. | reverse complement strand
CTTTAAAAGTCGTGGCATTTGTTATATCAAGACTTTTTAAAATATCTTCCTGAACTTTAGGAGTTGCAGTTGCAGTTAATCCTATAATAGGAATGTTATCACCAATACGTTTAATTATATGTCTGAGGTTTCGATATTCTGGTCTGAAGTCATGTCCCCATTCACTTATACAATGTGCTTCATCAACAGCCATAAATGAGATTGTAACTGTTCTTAAAAACTCTACATGCTCTTCTTTGGTTAACGATTCAGGAGCCACATAAAGCAATTTCGTGACACCATTTGTGATATCTTCTTTAACGCGCTTGACTTCAGTTTTATTCAATGATGAATTTAAAACATGAGCGACACCTTCCTCGTTGGAAACTCCTCTGATAGCGTCAACCTGATTTTTCATTAAAGCAATTAGTGGAGAAACTATAATTGCTGTACCTTCTTTGATAAGTGCAGGAAGCTGATAACACATTGACTTCCCTCCACCTGTTGGCATTATAACGAATACATCCTCACCAGCAACAACACTTTTTATGACACTCTCTTGAAGTCCCTTAAATTTTGAAAAACCAAAGTATTGTTTAAGTGCAGAATGTATATCAATTTCTTTTATACTCATTAATCCCTATTAGTATTTTTGATACATTTGCACAAGACTAAAGATAACAATTTCTTTAGACTCATCAAACTCAAAAAAAATTAATTTTGAACAGTAATTCATCTATCCTTAAAACTGCCAGAAAAACTATAGATTTAGAACGAGATGCCATTGCCAACCTCAGTGATTTGTTAACTGATGATTTTGCAAATACTGTATCGTTAATATATAACTCCAAAGGGCGTGTTATTATTACAGGAATTGGCAAAAGTGCTATAATTGCCAATAAAATAGTAGCGACTTTAAACTCTACAGGAACTCCTGCCGTTTTTATGCACGCAGCAGATGCCATCCATGGTGATTTAGGGCTGATACTCGAAGACGATGTTGTGATTTGTATCTCTAAAAGCGGAAATACACCTGAAATTAAGGTTTTAGTACCATTGATTAAAAACGCTAAAAATAAAATGATTGCTATTACAGGTAATGACAAATCATTTTTAGCACTTCAGGCAGATTATATTCTTAACACCTTTGTCGAGCAAGAAGCTTGTCCGCACAATTTAGCACCAACTACAAGTACAACTGCTCAATTGGTAATAGGAGATGCACTAGCTGTTTGTTTACTGGAACTACGCGGATTTTCAAGTCAGGATTTTGCAAAATATCATCCTGGAGGAGCTTTAGGAAAGCGCTTATATTTGCGTGTTAGTGATTTATCCTCAGTTAATGAAAAGCCTAAAGTGCAGCTACATACCTCAGCAAAAGATGTCATTGTTGAAATTTCAGAAAAAATGCTCGGCGTTACAGCTGTGGTCGATAATAATAAAATTGCAGGTATTATTACTGATGGAGATTTAAGACGAATGTTAACCAAAAGTGAGAATTTTATTCACTTAACTGCTAAAGAGATTATGAGTAGTAATCCGAAACGAATTGACGAAGATGCGATGGCTATTGATGCTATGGAGTTGATGGAAGAGCATGGCATTTCGCAATTACTGGTTGAAAAAAACGGAACATACGCAGGTGTCATTCATATTCATGACTTAATTAAAGAAGGTATTATATAATGGGAAAAAAGAATACTGATGAAATGTCTTTTCTGGATCACATTGAAGACTTAAGATGGCATTTAATACGAATTACACTTTCAATTTTAATATGTGCAACGGTTGCATTTATTTTTAGCGGATTTATTTTTGAACATATTATTTTCGCTCCAAAACGAATGGATTTTCCGACGTATAAATTGTTATGTCAGGCTTCACAGTTTATAGGAATTAATGATACCACATTTTGCGCTACTGAGTTTCCTTTTAAGGTTCAAAGTAGAACTATGGCTGGACAGTTTTCAGCAGACATATGGACGTCAATATTTGCAGGTTTTATTCTTGCTTTTCCGTATGTAATTTATCAATTATGGAGTTTTATTAGTCCAGGATTACGCCCTGAAGAACGTAAATATTCTAAAGGGTTTATTTTTATGACCTCCTTTTTGTTCTTCTTAGGTGTGTTGTTTGGTTATTACATCGTTACACCTCTATCTATTAACTTTTTAGGTAATTATAGTGTTAGTTCTGAAATCTCAAATGAATTTGATATCAGTTCGTATATCTCAATAATCCGTTCATCAAGTCTGGCTTCCGGATTGGTATTTGAATTGCCAATTATTATTTATTTCCTGACTAAAGTGGGATTGGTAACACCGCAAATTATGCGTAAATACAGGAAGTTTGCATTAGTCATCGTCTTGGTGCTTTCGGCAATAATTACACCTCCTGATCTTGCCAGTCAGATTATCGTTGCAATTCCAATTTTGGTCTTGTATCAAGTCAGTATTTATATTTCAAAAGTTGTATTAAGAAACCTCAATAAAAAGAAAAAAGCCCATGTCTGATCTCATTTCTGAATTCAATGACTATCGTTCTAAAATGAATGATGCCATTCTAGCAGATAACAATAAAATTATCAAGCGTATTTTTAATCTGGACACCAATGCTTTTGCTGAAGGTGCTTTAGATAAAAAAACAAAAGAACTATTAGGTCTTGTCGCTTCTACCGTTTTAAGATGTGATGATTGCATCAAATATCATTTAGAAGCGAGTTATAAAGAAGGTCTTAAAAAAGAAGAAGTTGTTGAAGCCTTAGGCATTGCAACTTTAGTTGGTGGAACCATCGTTATTCCGCATTTAAGGCGTGCTTATGAGTACTGGGACGCTTTAGAAGCTGAGCGTTAAACTTATAATAAAGACAAAGTCAAGTCCTCCTTATTTTACTAATTTAGCAATCATGAAGAAATTAAGAGCTGATAATTTAATGAAATCCTACAGCGGAAGAAAAGTCGTTAAGGATGTTTCTTTAGAAGTTAATCAAGGAGAAATCGTGGGATTACTTGGTCCCAATGGTGCAGGAAAAACGACATCTTTTTATATGATTGTCGGACTTATTAAACCTAATGGTGGTAAAATTTTTCTTGATGATACTGAAATTACGTCCTATCCAATGTATAAACGTGCTCAAAACGGAATTGGATATCTAGCCCAAGAAGCTTCTGTTTTTAGAAAACTAAGTATTGAAGATAATATTTTGAGTGTTCTTCAAATGACCAATCTGAGTAAGAAAGAGCAGCACGATAAAATGGAGTCTCTGATTGAAGAATTCAGCCTAGGTCATATACGTACAAACCGAGGAGACTTGTTATCTGGAGGTGAACGTCGTCGTACTGAAATTGCGAGAGCTCTAGCTACAAATCCTGATTTTATTTTATTAGATGAACCCTTTGCTGGTGTTGATCCTGTTGCTGTGGAAGACATACAGCGAATCATTGCTCAACTTACCAAAAAGAATATTGGCATTTTGATTACTGACCATAACGTACAGGAAACTTTAGCTATTACAGACAGAACTTATTTAATGTTTGAAGGAAGCATTCTCAAAGCAGGAGAACCTGAAGAATTAGCCAGTGATGAAATGGTTCGTAAAGTATATTTAGGTCAGAATTTTGAATTGCGTAAGAAGAAATTACATTTCTAATGTTTCAGTTTGAGTTTATTTTTTTTTAAGAATAAGACTCGTGTAAATTTTCTTTAAAAGCTTAACTACAATCAGTGCAACTATTCCTGCCAGTAAGCCTACAATAAAATCCCTGAGGATTGATGGCAGTTCTTCCAGAAAATGATGTAAAAACTCTAAATTGTGTACAAATATACCTCCTGCAACTAGCAATAAAGCGATTGTTCCTATAAAAGATAAACTTTTAATTATTAGTGGTAAAGCTTTCACCAGAAAAGTTCCGATGGCATGAGAAATCCCGTTTTTACCATTACTTAATTTAATTAATCGAAACCCAAAATCATCCATTCTTACTATCAAAGCTACAATTCCGTAAACTCCAATAGTAGCAATAACGGCAACGACTGAAACTACTAAAATCTGAAACAACAATTCTTCTTCGACGACAGTTCCTAAAGCTATAATTACAATTTCTACTGAAAGAATAAAATCAGTGACTATGGCAGACTTAATTTTAGATTTTTCTAAGGTTACTCGTTCCTCTGGCGATAAATCTTCATACTGTTCAATGACCTTGTGCTCTTTATGAGGTACGATATATTCATAAATTTTCTCAGCACCTTCATAGGCTAAGTAAATACCTCCAAGTATGAGAATAACGATCACAGCCCAAGGTAAAAAAGCACTTAATAAAAAAGCTAAAGGTAAAATGATTAGCTTATTCAGCATGGAGCCTTTTGTTATAGCCCAAAGCACAGGTATTTCCCTGGACGATACAAATCCAGAAGCTTTTTCAGCATTTACGGCTAAATCATCCCCTAAAATACCAGCCGTCTTTTTTGTGGTAATTTTACTCATTGCAGCAACGTCATCCATAAGTGCTCCAATATCATCTAACAATGCAAAAAATCCTGATGCCATTCTTGGTAATAAATTATTTGGTTTTTAAATTTTTAAGTAATGAAAGTACAATGTATAGGATAATGATTAAAGGAATTGCTATAAAATGAAACCCTATCATTAACAGCAGACTTAAAATAATTAGTGTATATCTGAATGGATTATCTTTAAAACTGAAGTTTTTAAATTTTAGAGCAAACAGCTTGATATTTGAATTTAGCAAATAACAACTCACCAGTGTCAGTGCTATTAAAAACCATTGATTTAAAATAAGTGTATTAAATATAGCATTGTTTTGAAATTCCATAATCAAAGGCAAAGACATAATAAGCAAGGTATTTGCAGGTGTTGGTAACCCTTTAAAATACGTTTGCTGATCCTCATCAATATTGAATTTTGCTAATCTGTAAGCTGACGCTAGAGTAATACAAAATCCTGTCAAAGCCAGAGGCACTAATCGTAATCCGTAGAAATCTGTAGTTGAACTCCAGTCATCAACACGCATTGAATCTGGTGCATCTACACTAATAGATATGAGTTTAAACATAACAATTCCCGGAACCAAACCACTGGTGACCATATCTGCCAAAGAATCGAGTTGTACTCCTAACTCACTTTGTACATTGAGCTTTCTTGCTAATAAACCATCAAAAAAATAGAAGAATACACCGAGAAAAACAAAGAGTGCAGCCTCAACAAAATTGTTATGAACAGCAAATACCACAGCAATACTTCCGCAGAATAAATTAAGAAGCGTTACAAAATTAGGAATGAACTTTTTAATTGACATGTATAAGATTTTTGTAAAAATAGCAAACTATTTCCGACTTATACAAACAGTGAACAATAACTACTCTATTTTGCAGTTTAATAGATGAAAAATATTGTGCATCTTTGTAAAAAATTATTGCTATTGAAGACATACTTACTTATTGCAATGTCAGTAATGACACTCATAGGTTCTGCTCAAACTACTCGTAAATACTCAAATGAGTTTTTAAACATTGGTGTTGATGCAGCTGCATTAGGAATGAGTAATGCTGTAGTTTCTCATACTGCAGACGTCAATTCGGGCTATTGGAATCCTGCTGGATTAACTCATCTGGAAGACAACCAATTAGCAGCCATGCATTCGAGTTATTTTGCCAATATTGCCAACTATAATTACATCGCTTTTGCAAAACCACTGGACGATAGAAGTGCCATTGCTGTATCGTTAATTCGCTTTGGTGTTGATGACATTTTAGACACAACGCAGTTAATAGATGACCAGGGAAATATCAATTATGATCGTGTGAGCCTCTTCTCAACAGCAGATTATGCCTTAACGTTTTCGTATGCCAGAAATTTACCGATTCCTGGTTTGAGTTATGGCGTCAATGCTAAAGTTGTACGAAGAATTATTGGTGACTTTGCTGATTCCTGGGGATTTGGACTAGATGTTGGCGTTCAGTTTGAATCAAAAAACGACTGGAAGTTTGGCATCATGGCCAGAGACATCACAACAACCTTTAATGCCTGGTCATTTAATGATGATAGACTTGAAGATATTCAAAACGCTATTGAAGGTCAGAATCAAACAGTTCCTGAAAGTACTGAACTTACCATTCCGAAATTACAAATTGGTATGTCTAAAAAATTCATCTTTCATTATGATTACTCGCTACTAGCATCTTTTGATTTAAATGTGAGATTTGAACAAAACAACGATATTATTTCCAGT
>JAAEZL010000031.1:10613-13936 GCA_018222875.1 Algicola sp. | reverse complement strand
TTCATTTGCAAGTTTCAATCCTGCATTAGGATTTGAATTTGGCTATACAGATTTAGTGTTTTTAAGAGCTGGTGTTGGAAATTTCCAAAACGAGTTACAACTAGACAACTCTGAAAGCCTTACCTTTCAGCCTAGTTTAGGCTTGGGCTTTAAATACAAAGGGATTTATGTAGACTATGCATTTACAGATATTGGCGACCAGAGTGTTGCTCTTTACAGTAATGTGTTTTCGTTAAAGCTCGATTTTAGTATCTTTAGATAGTGAAGCAACTTTTACTCGCATTAGCCTCAGGATTTATATTTGTATTAGGATGGCCAACCTATGGTTTTCCTTTGGTATTGTTTTTTGCTTTTGTACCTCTCTTTTTGGTTGAATTTAATGTGAGACATTCTGAAACCAAACGCAAAGGCCTTAAGGTTTTTGGATTCGCCTATCTTACTTTTTTTATCTGGAATGTGTGCACAACCAGTTGGCTGGTATATGCCAGTGTTTTTGGAGCTGCTTTTGCCGTATTTGTGAATTCTGCTTTAATGGCAACATTATTCCTTATCTATCATAAATATGCTAAACGCTTATCATCAAACAGATCACTGCTCTTTTTTGTAACCTTATGGATTAGTTTTGAAAAGTTACACTTAAGCTGGGAATTTTCATGGCCTTGGCTCAATCTTGGAAATGGGTTTTCAGAATATATTACCTGGATCCAATGGTATGAATATACAGGAACTTTTGGAGGAACACTTTGGGTATTAGCAGTTAATGTCTTTATTTTCAAAAGCACATTAAAGTATCATGAAAATCCATCTAAATCTTATAAAAATCAATTTGCTCTAAAATTAGCTGCATTAATTTTAGTTCCGATTGGCATTTCTTCTTTACTCTACATCAATTACAACCATGAAGGTGAAACAGTTAATGTGATATTACTTCAGCCTAATATTGACCCTTATTCGGAAAAATATAACATGTCAAATTTAAAAATGGTTGATATTTTTACTGAATTATCTGATACTAAAATCTCAGATTCAACAGATTTTATTTTAGCTCCGGAAACTGTATTTGCACAAAGTGTAAAATTGAATCAATTTGATAATACAGTTTTAAAAGCTAAATTAAATCAATATGTAAGCAAGCATCCAAATGTAAATGTGCTTACAGGCATGTCGTTTATAGATGTTATTAGAGACCCATCAAAAGTACGTTCTGAAACTAATCAATTTAACGAGACAACCTGGTACGACGATTATAATTCTGCTATTCTCATAAATTCAAGCGATAGTGTACAGTACTATAATAAATCAAAACTGGTTGTAGGTATTGAAAACTTTCCATACCAACACATTCTAAAACCAATCGTTGGAGATGCTTTAATTGATCTTGGTGGTACGGTTGCTATGAAAACCACTCAGGATTACAGAGGTGTATTTACCTCATCTAACACAAAATTCAGAGCTGCTCCAATTATATGTTATGAATCCGTTTATGGAGAATTTGTTACAGGGTATGTTAGAAATAACGCTAACTTTTTAGCCATTATCACAAATGATGCCTGGTGGAATGACACTCAAGGTCATAAGCAACATTTGAGTCTTGCAAGGTTAAGAGCCATTGAAACCAGACGAGATATTGCGAGAAGTGCTAATACAGGTATTTCGGCTTTTATAAATGCCAAAGGAGAAATTACAAGTGAATTAGCATACAATAAAAAAGGTGCTTTATCCGGACAAATTACCACAAACGAAAAGCTGACATTTTATGTTTTAGCTGGAGACTATATAGCCAGAATATCTATTTTTATAATGCTGTTTGTATTTCTTATTGGATTTTTCAGAAAAAAAAGACAGGTTCTTTAAACTATTGTCCTCTGTAGTACAAAATCGTACTCAATGTTTTTACAATAACATTTAAATCTAAGAAAATACTTCGGTGTTTTATATAGTACAAATCGTATTGTAGCTTCGTTAAACTATCATCAACTGAAGATCCATATCTCGTTTTAACCTGAGCCCAACCTGTAAGTCCTGGCTTAATGATATGCCTTGTTTCATAAAAAGGAATAATTCTGGACAATTCGTTCACAAAAAATGGTCGCTCAGGTCTCGGACCAATGATACTCATTTCACCTTTTAAGACATTGATAAATTGTGGGATTTCATCTAATCTGGAACGTCTTAAAAATTTACCAAAAGTCGTAATTCTGATGTCATTTTTCTGAGCCCATTTTGCGCCATCTCTTTCAGCATTTACAATCATACTTCGCAGTTTCATGATTTTAAAAATCTTCCCGTTTTTACCAACTCGGTCTTGTATATAAAATAAAGGTCCTCTATTAGCTGCAAGGTTTCCTAATAAAATAATTGGTAGCAAAAGTATACCTACAAGCAATCCAATAACCGAAAACAGAATATCAAAGGTTCGGTGGAAAAATAAATATAATGTATTTTGGTTACTTCTACTAAACGGAAAATACTTGTAAAAATCTTTTCCAACAAACTGAATAGGAACACGATAGGTTATTTCTTCATACACTTGAGTATATTCTCTTATGGTGAATCCATGTTCTAATAAATTGATTAAATCGTGATATATTTCAGGTGTTATCGTTTCAGAATCATAACTGGCTACAAGAATTTCCGAAATTTTATACTTCTGAATAACATCCATAAGTTCATAAGGCTGAAACTCTTTTAATCCCTTAAATTTTATAGGAGCATCCGTTTCTTTTTCACAATTGATAAAACCGATTATTTTATAGTTGGGATCGGTTTCTTTTAAGGGTTTGATGATATTTTCAATGTTAGAAATTTCACCAACTAAAAGCACTTTTTTATAAAACCTTGGAGAAGAAATTAATGTTGTGTACGCTAATCGCCATAAAAATAACATCACTATAATAGTGAGGTAAAAATAAATAATTTGCAATCTGTTTTCTGGTAAAAACGGTGTGAAAAATGGTGTTAAAAGATAGAATAAAACGGTAGTTGAAGATGTGATTACAATATTTCTAAAGGTCACATCCAGTTTATTAGATTTTTGAAGGTCATAGATTTCAAAAATAGTTCCGAAGATAGAAATGTATAATACCAATACTGTAAGCGCTACGGTATTTTCATTGGTTAAGGTTAGGTAGTCGAACCCTAAAAATAATTCAATAAGATAAAGTCCGGCGAATATGAATAACATATCAAAGAGGCGCAAAAGAATTTTACGCTCGGATATTTCAAAATGGATACCTTTCTTTTTAGTCATTAATTTAAATTATGTATAAATATAGTAAGTTAAGATAGACTTTTACCTGAATTAGCGTTTAATGCTTTATGCC
>JAAEZL010000031.1:9829-10603 GCA_018222875.1 Algicola sp. | reverse complement strand
ATCTCTTTTTTCAGAATTCCTAAATATCGAAACAACAGCAGAACTCATATCGTCTGCATGATTGGGCTGAACTAATAATCCATCGCCATTATGAGTAATTAAATACGGCATACCTCCTACGTTAGTAGAAACAACTGGTACCCCTAAAGCCATAGCTTCAATCACACTTAAAGGTGTATTATCGAGATTTGTTGTATTTATAAATATATTATAATCTCTAGCTAATTTAATCCATTGTATTTTTTCTAATTTACCAGTAAATGTAACATTCAAATTTAAATCTTGAGCCAATGCTTCAACAGCTTTTTGTGATCCATCGGCATCTGGACCTACCATACATAAACTCGCATTAGGATATAAATCTTTTATGTTTCTAAAAACTTTAACTGCTAATTCAGGGTTGTAAATTTTAGAAAACGAACGTACCCAAAGCAGTTTTGGTTCATCATAATTTCTGTTATCAAAAGGGTACTCCTCAATTTTAATTGTATTGGGAATATGAATAATATTCTCAAATCCAGCAGTTTCAAAAGCCTCTTTTAAAAACAATGAAGGAGACACATTACATGTTGCATTTTTAAAAATAAGACGACACCATTTTGGATGACTGTTTAATCTTGACGTTAAATTTCCTCCATGAAGAATTGGAATGTAGCTTACATTTAAAATCCTGCACAACTGACTAATACTAAGTGCATAGTAAAAATTTTGAGTACTGTAAGTATCTATCAAAACGACATCAACGCGCTTAGCCAGTTTTAAACAGGTCATAAA
>JAAEZL010000031.1:0-9819 GCA_018222875.1 Algicola sp. | reverse complement strand
ATCTAATAATCTAAAAATCTTATTAGACTTTGAAGATGCATAATGCATAACGAATCCTTCCTTTTCAAGTAAAGGTCCTAAAGTCTGTATTCCAGATAAATTAGATGTTTTATTGTTTAAGTTGTTTCCTATGTAAAGGATTTTTTTCATTGGTAACATTTAAAAGTGCTAAAGCATAAATAAAGGCTGGAGCAGCGATTCGCATGGATGAGTGATTTATGGTAGCAAACCAAAAACATAAAAAAGCATAAAAATAGTAGTTTCGTTTATTTGCACTTCTAAAATCTATAGGTTTAAAGATTAATATTATAAGCATTGCTATTCCAAACATGCCATGTTCTGCTAAAGTTCTACTAACCTCACTGTGAGATGTTACTCCTTGACCTTCGGTTTCAATTCGTTGATCTTTTGCTCTGCTTGAGCCAATCCCTAAAAAGGGGTTAGAAATAAAACCTGATAGCTCGTTCCTAAAAAGCTGCCCTCTACCTGTAGTTACGTCTTGTTTTTCTCGACCTAAATGATCTTTATTGGAGTATCTCAAATCAATATAACCATCTGTTTGAGTAGAACTTATAAACCATGTTACACCAACACTAAAACAAAACAGCAATGACACCAAAATAATCTCTGACTTCTTTTTTTTAGATACTCTGGCATAGTATATCACAATAAAAGCAATGATTGCCATGATTGCCGTAACTACTCCTCCTCTACTAAATGTTACAATAGCTCTATATCCTATGGCACAAAAGATAGCAACGTTTAGAATTTTAAGACCTAATGAAGGTGATTTGGTAAACAGTCTAACAGCCATAATAAACATTCCTAATCCTAAAATCGTTGAGACCTGATTTGCTCCCCATCCACCTGAAGCATCTCTATTTGAGCCTGTTCCAGTTATTACTTCACGAACACTCGGGTTATAAAAAAAGATATAAGCTGTATGTGATATTATAGGCAATACCATGTAGACCAATAGCGTATTAAGCTGTTTATAGCTTACTTTTTTTCCGTAACAAAACAATGCAGCAATACCTAAACAAATAGGACCACTGAGTACAAAAGCAATATTAGTTCTAAAATTAGCATCAAAACTTAAAGTGGTGGAAGCAACAAAAATTGAAGGTACTAGCAGCATTATGTATAATAAATAAGAATAAGCTTTACCAGATACACCTTTAAATAACATGCCCATTAACATAAAAATGATGACTAAGTATTTTCCGGCTTCATAAGATATCGAGCCTCTGGTTAATCTAAGAAACACTTCAGCTCCCACAAAATAGGCAGCAGCCTTTAATACTTCAACTGTTTTAGAATTCTGCGGAGCTAGAACAATCCTTGAAACAAAATAGGTTAAGGCTACAGCAAAATAAACTTTTGCTAATGTTTCATTGAAATAGATAATTATTCCAATAAAAATGTGCAGACTAATAGCAGAAATGTAGGTAATATTAGTTTTCACCTAATTGTTTTATAGTAATTAATAATTATGAACACAAGATAAACCTTTAAGCGAATATTTTCTTGTAATTATCTATTGGAAATCTATAGTGGTAACTTTTTCCTAATGAAAATATAATAAAGTGAATAATAAATACTGGTACATAAGGTCTGAAAAATCTTAAATAAGCATCATACAATTTATTAGAGTAATTACAAATCAAGAAAGGAACAATGTTCGGATTTAAATAATTTCTTTGAATATTTTTATTATCGATTGCCTGTTTAGAATTAAATGAATTAAATACAATCTGTTTGTCTTCACGAATCAATTGATACAGTTCAATAACTGAGAGTGCTGAATCATCATAATAAAAGAGCATGCTACAGGATACATCAATTAAAATCCATTTTTTTAAGTGTTCAATATAAACCTCGTTAAATGAATGTCCACCGTAATCTTTACTAAATGGTGCTCTTGTGTTTCCCCATTCTCGGACTTTAACATCATTAATCACACAAAAATTATTAAAAATCTGAGCAATATCACTACAAACTCCTCCTTTTCCAGCTAACATAATCCGTAATGCTTCGTCAGATGGTTCGCTAAGTCCTGGTCCTCC
This sequence comes from Algicola sp., assembly GCA_018222875.1. Taxonomy (GTDB): domain Bacteria; phylum Bacteroidota; class Bacteroidia; order Flavobacteriales; family Flavobacteriaceae; genus Psychroserpens. Next base: position 7,753 of record JAAEZL010000031.1, on the reverse strand, counting down.
TTTGATATTATCCTGCAACCAAATACTGAGGTGCTGAATTAATTCTAAATCTGTTTGAGGCTTAAAATTTTTAAAAATAATGTCATTTATCTCGTAGAAATACTTTGGAATATCCTGTTTATCGTTGGTCTTATTATAAGTTTGGTTTTTTATATCTGATGTGTCCGAGTTTTTAGATAATAATTTAAAACGAGCCTTGTATAGAAATGGATGGCGTTTAAACAACCAGGATATTTTTTTAAAAATCATTTAATAATTGGTTTGATAGCAACAAGCGATAAATGTAATTTTTTTTTTTTGTAAGACCTAATAAATAATTGGTTTGCAAAACATTCAGAAAAAAAACAGTAAGAATTACCAGATAAAAACTATTTTTTTAATTAAATATTTAAGACTTCATTCTTAATTCTGTTATTGTAATATGTGTATGTAAACTTATGACGTTCGTTACTTTGAGAGGCAATCATTTGGGAATACTGAGAATCATCTAAATTTAAAACTTTTTTTATCTTTTCGCTTAAGTTCTCACTCGTTACAGGATATAATAAAAACCCGTTTTCTTCGTCTTTTATATAATGACTTATGGAAGATATATCAGAAACTACTGGCAAGCAACCATAGTTCATAGCTTCTGAAACCACTTTTGGAAACCCTTCTGAAGCTGAAGGCAAAATCATACAATGTGACATTTTGTATATGTTGTGTACTTCCTGACGAGCTAAAAAACCATGAAAGATAAACTTAAGTCCACCATCCTTAACTTTATGTTTATAGACAGACATCAATTTACCGTTGCCAACAATATGTATGTTATTTATTCTCGCTTTTTCTTCAGTCGTTAAGTTTAAAAATGCGTCAATTAATAACCCTACTCCTTTTTCGTCCTCTAAGCGTCCGACAAAGCAAAAATCAATGCCTTTAGATTTAATGGTTTTATTCAGAATGACTTTACTCCCTTCTTCTAACTCTTTGAGCGTTAAACAAGGGTTTTCAAACGACAAGCATTGTTTTGGTTGATCGTCCCAGATTCCATTTATGGTAACTTTCCGACCTTGATTTTTCAGCATCCATTTCTGAAAGCGATATGCTACTGGAGCAGATGTTTGCTTCCAGTTACCAGCATATTTAAACCAGCCTTTTTTTGAACTGAATAAGACTAAATACGGAATCACAAAAACACCAATACCTGTTGGAGCTCTAAACTGAAAGTAATCGGTTTTAGAAATTGCTGATTGTACAGTTTTCAAAACGGAAGGTGCTTTCCACAAAATAGATACCTTATCACTAAATTTTTGTCCGCCTAAAGCAGGAATTGCGACAAAAGCAATCTGATCTGAAACATAGGGCAAACTACTTGGAGGCGCAGCTTCATCGTGAAGCATAGCCACATGAATAATGATATCAAAAATTTCCAATAACTGATTGATTTCGGTTACAGTAGATCCCAGTCCAACGATAGTACCATCGGGCTTTTTATAATGCTCTGTATGTGAAATAATAGTTAGTGTACTCATTTTTAATCTAATAAAGCTGTATATTTTGTTATAATATTTGACCAATCGTGTTGTTCTGCCCAAGCTCTGGCTTCATATTGAAACCTGTTTTTATCTTTAAGTATCAAGGCAATAGCCTTAATAAATTGTTCTGAATCATCTAACGGAATTATAACACCAGAAGCCCTATCGTTAACAGCATCTTCAATACCACAACCTTTAGCTCCAATTGCAGGAATGCCAAGTGCATTAGCTTCAAGGATGGCAATACCAAACCCTTCAACATCTCCAGACTTACTTTCAGAACTCATCATTACGAAAATATCTGTTGCTGATACCTTTTGTTTTAAAAGCTCAAGTTCTAATTTACCATGAAAGGTCACATAAGATTCAACATTGAGCTGCTTTGCTACAGTTTTAAATGCTTCTGCTTCAGAAGGAATTCCAATACAATGATAATGGATTTCAGGAAACTGTTTGATTAGTTCAGGCAACTGTTTTATGACATTCAATTGTCCTTTTCTTGAACTCACTCGTCCAACAGTCGTAAGAACAGGGTTACCTTTTAATTTAACGTTAGTCTGATTATCGTTTTGCCACTCAGATGCATTTATGCCATTTGGAATAACCACAACATTAAGATTTAAATACGATATCAAACTCTTAGTATAGTTGGATACTGCAACAATTTTATCCATCTTTTTCAGAGACAGGTCTATAGACTTCCGAAGTAAAACAGGTTTAAAATTGACTTCAGTTCCATGAATTACTGCCAGAGTTTTAACTTTACGCAACTGACTTAAAAGGGCCACATTCCAAAGTGAAAATTTACCAGTAGCTATAACATGGTGTGCATGTTTTAAACTTGCATACGTTTTTTTGATACGTTGTAAGTACATAAAAAAGCGCATATTGTAGCGCTTGATTCTTACAATCTCAAAGGGTTGTTTGCAATCAAAAGTATGTTCTTCTTTTCCGTTAGCTGAGCGCTGATCTGCTATAACCTTAACATCATAATCCTGTTGTGATAAGTGCAACGCTAAATGATATGCATGATTTCCTATTCCACCTGGTTGTGGTGGAAATTCTGAAGAAACTAAAACAATATGTTTGCGTGATGTACTCAATCTAATGTTTCAATTAATGGTCCTTGTTTTATTTTTTTCGTTGCAAGATGCCATGATTTGGAAACCTGGTAAATTACTAAAGGAAAAATAAGCACAGTAATGCAAGTGCCTAATAACAAAAGTGGCTTGTTTTTTTTGAACTGATATGGAAAAATAGATAAGGGAACCGTTCGAAGTAATGATAATCTGGATGCTTTCTTTCCAAAATAACGTCTAAAAAAATACAATACGCTAGGGATTGGTCTTGGAGCGAAAAAGTTTGATGGTCTGAATGCATCCCAACTTCCCATTTCCCTCAATCCCCCTGAATTAGCTTTTATGTCGATACATGAGGCTAATGGGTTTGATACACTTTTTATACCCTCAAGATAAATTCTCAAACCAAATTCACCATCTCCCATGCGTTGTTTTTCGAATTGCCTGTCGAATAAACCAACCTGTTTAAATACATGTTTATAAAGCATTGCGTTTCCTGTAGCAAACTGAGATGCAATACTAAAATAAGACCGTTCTACAGGAATTTGTTTTCCTTTTGGATAAAATACTCCAGCTGAAACTTCAGCATCAAAAAAATCTAAACATTTCAAATGAGCGCTGATCCAATCTGGATTGATACGCACATCATCTTCTGATAAAGCAATTAATTCACCTTTGGCATTTTTAACAGCTGTGTTTCTCGCCAACCACAATGCTTTCTCTTTTTGATGAATGATATTAAAATCAAGATTAAACTTAGTATAGAAGTCCTTATTAAAATTATCGGACTGATCTACGACAATGACTTCAAAGTTTTTATAATCCTGTACCTCTAAATCTTTCAGAATATCATTTAAATACTCGTACCTGTTTAGGGTTGGAATTACGACGCTAACTTTAGGTGATTTTTGTTTAAGTGTTGATGTGTGAGTATTAAAATCCTCGTCATAAAATGACTTTTTTTCAACTTTAGTTCTGGAAACGTTTTTTGTTTTATACCAGCCCTTAACTTCAACAAAAGGATTTTTGAAGGATAGCAATCGGATGATTAAGACATAAAACACCCAAGATTTATGAAAATTTTTTCTAATAAACCGATAATTATCCTGTATGGATACCGCTTCAAAATGATGATATGTTTTTGCGTTCCCTAAATATCCGTTTTGAATGGCTTGCCATGACATATCATACTCGATAGCGCGTTTAGATTGGTATTGGTCATCTAAAGTTACAAGACCTAACTCATCAGCATTTAAATCTTCAATCACAGGAAATACTGAAGCATTTGCCTTGGAAAACAATTGAAAATAATGTGTTGGTTGTAAATATTTTAAGAACCTAAATAGCATCAGATTGTTTTTGGTAATGGCGCATAAATAGCAATACCTTTGAGATATTCAGGATAGTCTTTATCTTTTGGCAATAAAAGTAGATGACATTTTCCTCTATCCTTTATCTCTTCGGCACCAGCCAGAGCATTACCTGTTGTTGGATACCAGGCCTTATAATCCATTTCTTCACACCAGTCAAGCATGGATTGTGCTGCAGCTTCCATTCCTAAACCTTCAACATTATGCATTTCTATAAAGAAGGTACATTTGGTTTCAGTTGCTAACTTTTTTGCTGCTTGCATTACCAAAGTTTCAGCACCTTCTACATCAATTTTCACCAAATCAGGTTTGACATTGTAAAACGAAAGCATATGGTCTAGAGTAATCGTGCTAACTTCCATAAAAGAATTTGCTGCTGCTGCACTTTTGGCATGAGAGGCATGCATACTTCCGGCTGCTCCTGCTCCTACAGTATAAAACTTAACTTTACTATCTAATTTATCTCCAACAAAAGCAGAAACATATTGAGCATTATTACCAAGTCCGTTTTCAATAAGGTTTTGAGCCGCCTTTTGTAAAGCTTTAGGATTAGGGTCTACCAGAATTATTTTTTTTAGAGGATTTTGAATTAATGCAATTATAGCTGAATATCCTGCATTACTTCCAACATCATAGATGACGTTGTGATTTTTGGTTAAATAAAACCACCAGCAATCATCCTGATCTTCTTTAACTCTTGTTGTGTTAGGCAAAACCCTTAAAGGGACACCACAGAGTGTTCTGTTTTCGTATGGAGACTTCGTTAGTGTAACTCCAGAGGATAGTTTTTTGAGTATTTCTTTTAACTTCATTAAAATTCGTTTAGTCGTATTATGTTAAATTATCATTAGACATGTTTCGTAATTACCTTTTCAACCTTTTTAAAGATGGTACTTTTTTCAAAAGTTTTAGCATACAAATCTTTAAAATAACTGCTTTCAAATTGAGTGGTCTTAAGATAAGGTTCTAATTTCTGTATTAAATCTGCTTTAGACTTTGGATTAAAGGTAAAACGTTTGATGTCGTATTCATTGTTATCAATAAATGCTAAAGAACCAAATTGTGAAGATACAATTACTGGAGTTCCTAATGAAATTGCTTCAATAAATACTAAGCCAAAAGCTTCATTCAAACTTGGTAATACTACAACATCCATATGTTTATAAAAACTAAACATTTCAGCAGTTGACAACAATCCTAAAAACTGTACATCATTATTAATACCAATACTTTCGACATGAGCTTTCAAACTATTTTCGTAAGATCCACTTCCAGCAATGAACAACTTAATTTTCTTATCAGTCGTTTTCTTCAACTCTGAAACTGCTTCAATAACAATCGAATGATTTTTATCTTTAACCAGACGACCTGGACATCCAATATAGAGACAATCATTATCATTTTTTATGGGTAAGTTTATCGCTTCTGTTTCATAATTTGAAATATTTGTCCAAAAAGGAATCGCATAGATTTTCTCTTCATTATATCCATAAATGGTATTCAGTTCGCCCTTTAAAATCTTTGAATTAGCAATTATTGCATCTGCAAGTTTTAAGTGCAATTTTTTATTGAAAACTTTGAGCCAATTAGGTTTTGAATGACCGTAAACTGTATGAAACCAACAAATATTTCGATCTACATTTAAAAGGTAACCAAATAATAGTGATGGATTAACATAACTAAAGTTAGAGATAATCACATTTGGTTTTGTCTTTCTAATGATTTTAAAAATATTGTAATAGTTTGAAAGAAAGTTCTTTCTTTTTTCTCCGTAGATGTTAAGGTCATCCTTTTTAAAATGTTCTTTTCTATGTTTTAAATAAAAATTAGTTACCTCATGACCTTCTTTCAAGAGTTTCAAAGACAGTTCTTCAAAAAAACTTGATAAAGGACCTTTATTATGAGTATAAAAAATTAAAATTTTCATAGCGTTATTTTAACGGATACTAGCACATGAACCTATTTATATTAAGATAGTGAAAACAAAAATCAGAACATTAAATAAAATTATTTTTTCTTAAAAAGATAACCAGTTTCAACCAGTTATCTACACCTATAATATAGGTAACCTTCTTTTTTACTGAGTTCAAAACTTTATACTTAAATGACTTGGTTGTTTTTACATTTTTTTTATTAATGTGTGGTGTTTTTATAGTGTTACCAAATATATTAGTTGGCAATTCTTCATCTAAAAAATCACATAATTGTGGCCACTCAAAAGTGCTTATAGAAACTTCTAAAAAGCGCTTAGGTTCTTTTTTTATAAATGCATTGACAGTATTATAATAGTTATCGAAATAACTCAGAAACTCAGATTTATTATCTGGATGCTTGGCTATTTTAATAAAAGGATATGATAAATACCGATGTCCTTTTCCACCATAAGACTCGAAAAAACTTTTATACCACGACTCTTTGTCTCGTTTTAGAATTATAAATTTTGCTCTGGAATCCTCAACGAAATTTTGCCACTCAAAACACCAAGGATAATCTTGAAACCCATCATATTCGTTATACATCTCATTAAGCAAATGATCATCTCCTTTAACATAATTGATATTAGGGCCTGTAACTTTATAATTTAGCATTCTTAACATAACCGCTAAAGTAGAAGTTCCTGTTTTGGGTAAACCAATCACTATTACTTTATGTTTTTCTTTAGCCAAATTATTGAGAATTACTTATAACCAATAGCGATTAAATGTGCTGTATTTTGTGATAAATGCTTTACATTTTTTGATTGAAAACGATTGACAATGTTTGAGTACATCGTTTTAAAGATCCCTAAAGGTTTATGTATTTTATAACTTTTCAAACCCTGAACTCTGTACTTACCTGTTTTCACTGCATAATACACATCAGCTTTATCAAAATGCTTTTTTAAAACATTTTCTAACTCATGTTTAGTGTAATGTCTTACGTGATCTGGGTTTTTATCTGGACCTTCGTTTTTAATGTAATCACCATTTGGTGTTGTAAAATAAGCCCATCCACCATTTTTGATAACCTTAGATATGTTCTTTACAAAAATATCATCCTCTTCAACATGTTCAATCACCTCAATACAAACGACAGCATCATAAGACGCATCTTCAAGTTTAGATTTGGTCATGTCTTGAATAATGACACTAGAAATATTACTTCTTTTCTTTTTAATAGTTTCCAGAATACTGTCTGTAAACCCTAAGTTTAGATCTTCTTTAGTGCCACTTTCCTGAGGCACATCTAACAGAGTTACCTCAGCAGGTAAGTTAATTGTATAAGGTGATTTGCGACCACCAACATCAAGAATAGAGAGTTTAGACCTATTGGCATGAATCTTTATAAGTCGTTTGATGTCATTTCTAACAGTTAATAAATGTGTTGGCATAATTGGGAAAGTCAACCAACGCATAAATTCATATTTTGTCATGATAAGAGTTTTAAAGGGTATCACTCATCTTTAAAAATGTAGATAACCTCATAAGTAATTCAAAATTACATTTTCAAATCACAATTCATAGAATTAGTCCCGATAAAATTTTAAAAAAGACAGATTTTGATCTTCTAAACCGAATTGACTGCGTACTCGGTTTACTGCAAATTCTCTAATCGTTTTCTTTTCAACTTCGTCAAGATAAATTACTTCACGTATTTTCTTAGCCAGTAAGTTTGGTTCTCTTTTGGGAACTACCCAACCTGATTTATTATGCATTACATTTTCGCTTAATCCCTCAGCATTAGAAACAATACACATTAATCCCATGGCTTGAGCCTCAAGAACAGCATTACAAAACCCTTCCTGAAC
>JAAEZL010000234.1:2061-2903 GCA_018222875.1 Algicola sp. | reverse complement strand
CTGTAATTCTGTCACCTGCTTGAATTATGGAGAAAAATAACGATACAATATTGGAAGTCTTACTCGCTGTCTTATCATCATTTAAGTAGTGTAACGGATTGAATTTATATTCTTTATTTCTCAAATCTTTAAACTCATCCTCTTTAGGCAAATCAGCTTCATCACGTTTAGCTCCGAAAATGACAACATCTTTTAATCTGTTGGTGGCTTTTGCATATTTTAACCATGTCTCCGTTTCATCTATTTTTCCAGTCAATACAATTCCGCCAAAACCGTTCTCTAAAAATGAATGGGCTATAGTCTGACCGCTACCAGAACTTTTGCCAGAACCAATACCTCCAAAAATTTGTACGCCTGTTACTGCATGACGAATAGTCCACCAATCGGCAGGGTCTTTTGAAAACTTTATAAGTGGGAAATCCAAGGGGTTAGGGGTAGTCTTCATAGTCTATTTTAAATAACTTATCTTTTGATAGAACGTGATGGAGAATAGTTGCTAGACATATTAAATCTATCTTTAAACTGTTCTTTATAGGCTGCTTTTCGGTCTTCTTTTGATGAAGTATCGCTTAATGGTTTTGAAGTACTGGAATTATGTTGGATACGGCTATCGAGTTCGTTATTTACATTTTCTGATGTGTCAATACGAGAATCAGTATTGATGCTGGATTTGGTTGCATCTTTTTCTGTTCGGACATCTATACTGTTACGAACGTCTAGCGCATCTTTAAACTTCCCTTTATTATCTTCCTCGATAACAGGTTGATTTAAATTTCCTTTCGGCTCTTTTTCTTCTTGTAATTGAAAATGTGCGTCGGCATTTTTTTTGCTATTCCTAAATT
>JAAEZL010000234.1:0-2051 GCA_018222875.1 Algicola sp. | reverse complement strand
GAATAATATACTTTCTCAAGGTTTTCCTTAACCTTTTCATGGCTCATTCGGGTAGCAACATTTTCATCTATTTTCTTATCATAATTCTCTTTACTCATCCCAAAACGTGCGGCTGCTTTGTTGAGCTTATTAATTTCATCTTGCCTGATTCTTTCCTTATTATTATGTAAGGCTTCGGCAAAAGCCTTATCTAACATGGCTTTTGTATCTTTATCCATCACTAGAATTTTGGTTAATGTGTATTACATAAACCCAAAAATACGATGAAATGTTATAAGTTAGGTACTAACAAGAACTAGAATTAGAAAAAACGAAAGGCACAAAAGTCATTCAGACTATATCTATTCAATCTTTAAAATTATGTGTGGAGAAATTGAATATTTGTGATTGTAAAAAACAGGTGTAGTTATCTATCGTCCATGTGCAAATTAGAGTCTAGCGTTTCAGGTTATTATTTCTATTATTGGATTGATTTTTCTTGCTTTGAATATTTTCCTTATACTTCTCTTTATATTTTTCCTTTCGCTTTAATTTTTCATTCATTTCAGGGGTTGGTTCATTTTCGTGCGTATTATCATTTGCCTCAACTGGTCTATCCGCTTGAATCTGTTTTTCAAGTTTCCCGTTTTCATTTTTGATACGCTCATCAATTTGCTTCAAACTATCTTCCAGTTCCAAAAGTCGCTCTTTCATCTTTTTACGTTGCCCTTTTATCCTATCCAATAAGCCTTGCTTGTCGTTTAACTTATTTCTCAAAACTTCGGCTTCTTTAGCGACCTCACTTCTGTTATAGAATTTCTCTAAATTTGCTTTTAGCTTGCTTCGTAGTACTTCTGCACCTCTATCATATTCAATAATCTTATCCCACCTTCTGCTTTGTTCTTCTGCAAGTTGAAGTCCACTTTTCTTAACTTGTTTATTAGATATAGGCTCATTTGGTTTCTTAATTTTTGATTTATCTTCTGACCCTGATATATCTTTTTTATTTCCCTCACGTTCTGGCTTTTCAGCCTTCTTACTGCGAGGTTTGGCATTAATCTTTTCCTTTCGCTCTTGTAGTTGTTTTTGCTGTTCTGCATCAATGGCAGCATCAATTATTTTCTGCTCTTGTTCTGCGGTCTGCTTATCTCTATCAAAATACTGACGCTCTGTTGCTATGTCTTTTGCTATCGGTAAATCTTTGCTCACCAAATCAGATAGTTTATCTAAATACATTTTCTTCTGCTCCTTATCTAGTTGACGACTTAAGCTATGGATGCGCCCGTCTTTATCTACCAAAACGAAGCGACGACGATTACCTTTTGCAAGAGAGTACCCCTGCTCCTCTAGTGCTGCTGAAAACGCTTTCCCACTATCTGACTGATTGTAAAGTTGTTGGATTTCTGCTTTACGGTCGTGAAGTGGTTCTTGATATTTGACCCGCTCTCCCCGTTTTCTTTTTTCATGGTTTTCTACTCTTTGGTCACAGTAAACTTTGCCATTTTCATATTCATGTTTGAGTGACCAATCAGACATTTTTAGCTTAGACCCCCAATCAGGGTCATACATCTTACCGTCCTTTGGACTGATAAGATTACAGATAACATGAATGTGTGGATGCTTCGTATCGTTATGAGCAACGATTAAACTTTGATGGTCTTGTAAGCCTAAAACTTCAAGTGTTTCATCGGCTGATTTTACCATTAAATCATGGGTGGGTTTTTCCTCTGGCGACCATGAAAGAGAGAATGTATATACAACGCCCTTTTCCCTTTTGCGTCCTGTTAAAGGGATTCCTGCTTCTTGTTTTATCTTGTTAGAATTGATGGCAGTATATGCCATATAATTTGTAGCCGCTTCGGGGTTTTGAGTTGGCAGATTACGCACCTGTGTCCAAGCTACTCTTTCGGTAGTTGAAGCCTCCTTGTCATGCAGGTAATATAAACCTGCACCTTTAAAGGAATGACCACGTGCTGCAATTCTAGCTATCAAATTATTCTACATTTATTCTTTTAAAAATATGGGTAAAAAGGTTCTCCAAAGCAGGGAATAAAGAGCGTAATCCTTTAGGC
>JAAEZL010000030.1:27276-31555 GCA_018222875.1 Algicola sp. | reverse complement strand
TCAGTGGCAGTCCAAGTTCTTGTAATAGTTTCTGTGTTACCACAAGCAGCGACAGTACTATCAGTAAAAGTTACGGTAGTTGTACCACAGGTATCAGTAGCAGTTGCAGTACCAGTTGCAGAAGGGTCAGTACTTTGTGTGCATTCTACAATTGCATCAGCAGGAACTGTTAAAACAGGAGCAGTGTTATCTTCAACAGTAATAGTTTGAGTATCTGAAACTGAGTTACCACATTCATCAGTAGCTGTCCACGTTCTTGTAATAGTTTCTGTGTTACCACAAGCAGTGACAGCACTATCAGTAAAGGTTACGGTAGTTGAACCACAGGTATCTGTAGCAGTAGCAGTTCCGGTCGCAGAAGGGTCAGTACTTTGTGTACATTCTACAGTTGCATCAGCAGGAACTGTTAAAACAGGAGCAGTAGTATCTGTAACAGAAATGGTTTGTGTACCAGACACTGAGTTACCACATTCATCAGTGGCAGTCCAAGTTCTGGTAATAGTTTCTGTGTTACCACAAGCAGCCACAGTGCTATCAGTAAAGGTTACAGTAGTTGTACCACAGGTATCTGTAGCAGTTGCAGTACCAGTAGCTGAAGGGTCAGTACTTTGTGTACATTCCACAGTAGCATCAGCAGGAACTGTTAAAACAGGATCTGTAGTATCTACTACAGTAATCGTTTGATCTAAAGATACAGAATTACCGCATTCATCCGTAGCTGTCCAAGTTCTGGTAATTATTTCTGTGTTACCACAAGTAGAAACAGAAGCATCAGAAAATGTAATTGTTGCATCGCCACAAGTATCTGTAGCTGTAGCATTTCCATCAGGATTAGGTCTATCACATTCTACTGAAATATCAGAAGGTATAGTTAAAGTAGGAGGTGTTGTATCTTCAATTGTTATAATTTGTGTATCAGATGCAGTATTCCCACATTCATCAGTAGCGGTCCATGTTCTGGTAATTGTACCAGTATTGCCACAAGCTTCGGTAAAAGCATCTGAGAACGTAATAGTTACATTTCCACAAGAATCAGAACCACTTGCGTTACCTGTATCAGCAGGATCAGTACTTTCATTGCATTCTATCGTAATGTCATCAGGAACTGTTAAAACAGGCGCTGTATTATCTTCAACAGTAATGGTTTGTGTATCTGAAACTGAGTTACCACATTCGTCAGTAGCAGTCCAAGTTCTAGAAATTGTTTGTGTATTTCCACAACCAGTTACAGCAGTATCTACAAAGGTGATGTTGGTACTACCGCATATATCATAAGCTGTGGCACTACCCGTATTTGATGGATCTGTACTTTCATCGCATTCTATATTGCTATTTGGAGGAAGGGTTAGTTGCGGAGCTGTAGTGTCTTCAATAATTATTATCTGAATATCGGAGTTAGAATTATCACAATCATCAGTAACTGTAAAAGTTCTTTCCACTGTAATCGGACAATTACCTGAAATTATATCAAAGTAAGTTATTGTTTTTATATTTTCATCATCTAAACTTGAACCATTTCCACCTAAGGCACTTTCTAACTGCACGAGGGTTATTGATGTTTCAACTTCACTGTATGGTAAATCGGAAATTGCATTTGTACTACAGCCCTCAATAGTATAGTCATCAGGAGCATTGATAGTTGGATCTTCAGTATCAAGAACATCAAGTACAATCTCAATAGGCGTAGGATCATTACAACCATTACTATCTTGAACATAAACAGTGTAAGTTCCAGAATCAAGATTACTAAAAACGCCAGAAGTATTGCCAAAATTAATATTATCTAAGCTAAAACTATAAGGCGGTGTTCCACCATTTGGTATTACAGCAAAAGAACCATTAGAACCTCCTGAGCAGGTTGGATCAACATGACTCCCTAAGTCTTCAGTTGACCCTATGTTTATAACGGTAACATCAAAATCACATGTTAAAATTATAGGATCACCAGTGGCAGGTGTATAAGTTGCTGTATATGTTACTGTTGTTTCTCCAGGTATAAATAAATCTCCAGGATTATGTGTTGATGTCACTACAAAATTAATTCCACCAGAACAATTAGCATCTACTAGTGAAGCGTTATAATACATTCTATCAATTTCAATTTTATCTCCACCATTCGCATCAGGACTATCAAAATTGAATTTTAATTTATAGGATCCACTAGGAATTGTATTTGGAATAGTAATTGTTTGTTGTCCATTACTAGTAATCCCTAAAACTGTATCAGTATAGACAATAGAGTTATCATCTGGGTTTAGTACTTGTAACGTCCAGTTTACAGTTGCAGTGACATCGATCAATTCTATATTAATTGGCGTACCACTTTCATTATTAAAATATTGTGTAGGTGTAATTAAATATGAATCATCATATCTTGATCCAATTCCATTAGATTGAAATAGCCTAAGGTTATCAGACCCTACACGTTGTGCAAAGTTGAAATCCCAACAGTTAATTCCAAATGCACTTTCAGGCAAATCAAATTCCATAAAAAATGAATAGTCATCACCATCAATGGATGTGCAGCATTCGTAGGCGAAATTTGGTGGCGTCCAAACTATATTTGCACCTAAATCAGAATTGGCGCAAGCAATATCAATGATTGGAGGACAATTAAAAACTTGGATTTCACAAGCCTGTGGAGCAGGTTCTGCCAATGTAACATCAAGGTTAGCCGATGATAATACACAAAGATTAGAATCGGTTACAGTTAAAGTATATTGTCCAGCTGCTAAATTATTTAAATCTTCCGTATTCGCTGAGAAGGCATTTGGACCAACCCAATCGTAAGTATAAGGAGGAACACCACCAGTTACATTGACATTTATACTTCCAGTGCTTTCACCGTGACATAAAACATTATTTTGGTTGAACACAATATTTATTGGATCATAAGGAACACCGACTGTAATTACCTGAACATATTCTGAACTCGTTCTTCCACAGGCATCAGTAAAGGTCCAAGTATTAGTGTATGTTCCCGTACTTGGATTATTCGAATCTTCCACAAATGAACCTGAATTTTTTGTATATGTAAAGTTACACTTATCTGTTTCTGGTTCTAAGGCTTGAGCTTCATTAAGAGCATTGGTATCATTACAATCTACAGTTCTATCTAAATCACTTAAAGGTGTTGCCCAAATGGCTTCAGCAGGCTGATTCACTGTAATGGTGGAAGGGTCTTGAATGCCAACATTACAACCGTCTAAGGTTGCAGAACTTAGCGTAGTTTGTCTGTTCGGATTTAAAACACCATTATAAGTTGCTACAAATTGTACGTTAAATGACAGATCACAATTATCTTCTAGGAAATAACATTCATCTTGAACAGATAGATTTACATCTATATTTAAATCCGGACTTCCAACATTAACTAATCCATCAGCAACTGAAAAACTTAATACTCCTGTATTTGGATCATAATTTGGTGTCACTCCTAATGGTAAATTATCAGATCCATTGTATACAACCTGTGGAGGTAAAGTGGTCGTAATTTCTAGGTTTACAGCATTATCATTTCCTAAATTGCGAATATCGAAGCTAAACCCTAAGTCGTCTCCTGCATTGGTAGGATTCATACCAGAGTTTAATGTCATTTCAATTGGGTTAAGATCTGGAGCCCAAACATCAACAGAAAGACCTAATAAGTAAAGACCATAAGTTTCTTGATTAGAGGTCATTCTTAGGGTTGCTGAAGTTTGATTATTACCAATTATGGTATTAAAATTTCCACCATTGTTGAGTTCAAAAACAGCAGCATCAAACCCTAAAGTATTCGTACTTGCTGGAGATCTATCAATAAAGTTGTTATTTCCTAAAGTAATTCTACTATTAAAAAAGTTAGTGGATGATCTTTGAGGAGCAGAAATATCTACAAAATTACCAACAACATTTCTAATTTGTAATCGGTCTCCACTTAAATCCTGATCTCCTTCTAATGAACCAATAACAATTTTAGTATTTACAGGCCCAATTGGGATGGTTTGAAACCCATCGAATAAAATATCAAAATCTTTATCTACTCCAGAAACTCCATTTCTCACGTGTGCATATCCGTCAAAAAGACTAATATTTTTTGATGGAAGAATTGGACTTTCATAAATGAATACGATTTGCCACCCTCCCGAAGTACCAGTATTTCCGCCTCCATGAGCTTCTAAACTTCCTGTTTTAGCTTCAACATTTGCTACTTGATATTTTCCATAAGGATTACTAATGTTAAGAACATCACTAGTTATGTCTTTAACGCAAATGTAAGGGTCATTACTAAAGTGATTAT
>JAAEZL010000030.1:11922-27266 GCA_018222875.1 Algicola sp. | reverse complement strand
TGATTATCACGACCTCTATAAATAACTTCATCTGCAGTTAGGGTCGTATAATTAGTTTGACCAGGTAACATCAATTTTACGTCATTATAATTCCAGCTTGGTTGGTTATCAGAATTATTACTTCCCTCTTTATCGGCTGCTGCCCAATACAGATAAGCTTTTCTGATGCTTAAACATGCTATAGAAGGCTCAGGATTAGAGAAGTTAGCACTACTTGAATTAAAAGTAGAGCTGCCAATACCTGTATTGCCATCAATGTCAACATACACATTATCTGTATAGTCATGGTTGCCATTTCCGCCCGTATAATCTTGGGTAGCTGTTCTTGAAAGCATATTATTTGCAATCATGGTGATGTCACCTTTTACAGTCTGATTGAATCGTGCTGCAAACTCTTCCTGTACTTGTGCAACTGTTGCAAAGCTAGAAATTAGCGCAAGTCCTAATAGGACTCTATGTAATTGGGATATTTGTGTAATTTTTTTCATATACCCGAAGTTTTTTTCGTAGTAGGTTTGATTTAGTGTTGATCCTTTGGATCTGGAATTAATGATGTAATAATTACAGAATTACTAATGGTTTTACCATTTTCATCTATAGCTTTTACTTCAGTGCAATTCCATTTACCAATTGAAATATTATCTGGTCGAGATATCTTAATGTAAAATTCAAAATTAGTATTAGGTTGTATACTATAACTTGTTAGTTCACCTCTTGAAGTTCTATTAAGAGCTCGATGTATTAAGTCTGTTTGCTTTTCTGTACTCATATCTTAACAATTCACATTCGCTGTCGAAATAGTAAAGTTTGTCGTTATTCGTGATGAATTAGTGATTTCCAGAAGATATAAGTGTTCCTTCTCACTATTTGGCTTATCAGACCCTTGCTTTATTTTTAAATCTAAAGATTGCTGTGCGAAAGAAGTGATCGTACACAGGCACAAGGTTACTATGGTAGCTATTAATTTCATAGTTAAAAATTTAATTCAAATTTATATTCGCTTAGCGATGTTCAATATTACTAACTGTATATAAGAAGTTTACATAAGTACGGCATACTTAATTAAACGTCCAATATATTTTGAGGGAAGAACTGTGGTGAAAAATACCACGTAAATGGATTTATTAATATATTTTTGATTTGGGGTCATAAACATTATATTTAATCTTAACAAAACAAATGATAACCAAAACGGTTAGCAAATATAAATGTTAAAGGGACGAAAATAATCGTTAAAACGGAATTATGCAACATTTTATCGATAAAATATTACACTTCATCGAATCATTATGAGACAATTAGTACTTATTAGACATGCAAAATCATCATGGAAATATGATGTAACTGATGCCGAAAGACCTCTAAAAAAGAGAGGTTTACGTGACGCGGCATTGGTTTCTAAATCATTTAAAAAGGAAGGTTTTTTGCCTGATATTATTTTTTCAAGTCATGCCAACAGAGCCTTGTCGACTTGCAAAATTTTTGTCGAAAACCTCCATTTGGACGAAAAAATGATACATATCACAGAAGAATTATATGATTTTGGAGGGCAAAACGTCATGAATTTTATCAAGAATATTGATAATAGTTATGAAAAGGTTATGATTTTTGGTCATAATCATGCTTTCACATCAATTTGCAATATATTTGGTGATCAATTTATAGACAATCTTCCTACCAGTGGTTTAGTTGTTATAAATTTTGATGTCACCTCGTGGCAGGATGTGAAAAAAGGGATAACAAAACTTACAATTTTTCCAAGAGATTTAAAATAATGATAAAAGAAAAAAACAGCTACGTTAATCGCGAGTTAAGTTGGCTTCAATTTAATGAACGCGTATTACAAGAAGCAGAAGATGAAAGTGTACCACTAATAGAACGCCTAAGGTTTTTAGGAATATTTTCTAATAACCTCGATGAGTTTTTTAAAGTCAGATATGCTACAGTCAAACGTATTGATGAAGCAGGGAAAGGAGGAAAAAGTGAGCTTGGAGGCGTAAAAGCCAGTGAACTTTTAGAAATCATTACAGATATCGTTATTAAGCAACAGAGTGATAGTCTTGAAATTTTAAGTAACATTCACAAAACACTTGAAAAAGAGAATATCTATATCATTAATGAAACCCAAATAGATCAGTCTCAGCATAATTTTATTAAAGATTATTACATTCAAAATGTTAGTCCGGCTCTAGTAACCATTATACTTAATGATTTACTTGAACTTCCGTTACTTAAAGACAGTGCAGCCTATCTTGCTGTTAAAATGGTATTAGATAATGGAGAAAAACAATATGCACTCATTGAAATACCAAAAGCCATAGATCGTTTTGTAGTCTTGCCAAAAAAAGGAGATGTAAATTATATTATTATACTGGATGATTTATTGCGTTACTGTCTAAATGATATTTTCAATATTTTTAATTATACCTCTATTACAGCAAATATGATTAAGATTACCAGAGATGGTGAACTTGATTTTGATAGTGATTTGAGTAAGAGTTTTATTGAAAAAATTTCAGATAGTGTAAAAGACAGACAAATTGGTGAGCCTGTTCGGTTTGTTTACGATAAAACCATTGATGATGAAACCCTAAAATATCTTATGTCAAAAATGGGTATTGATTCAAAAGACAGTGTTATTCCTGGAGGTCGCTACCACAACAGAAGAGATTATATGGATTTCCCAAGTTTAGGAAGAACCGATCTTTTATATGATAAAATTCAGCCCTTACAGATAAAAGGCTTAAGTCTTGAAAACAGTATTTTTACTACCATATCAAAACAAGATTATTTATTACATACGCCTTATCAAACCTTTTCATATGTAGTAAAGTTTTTAAGGGAAGCTGCTTTAGATCCTAAAGTAAAATCCATTAAAATTACCATTTACAGATTGGCTCAGATTTCTCATGTTGCCAGTTCTTTAATCAACGCTGCTAAAAATGGAAAAAAAGTAACGGTAGTCATTGAGTTACGAGCAAGATTTGATGAGCAGGCAAATATTGATTACGCAGAACAAATGCAAACGGAAGGCGTTAACCTCCTATTTGGTGTGTCAGGTTTAAAAGTGCATAGTAAAATGTGCGTTATAGAACGTGAAGAAGCTGGTAAATTAAAACGATATGGTTTTATTAGTACAGGGAATTTTAACGAATCTACCGCAAAAATATACACCGATTTTACGCTATTCACTTCAAATTCAAAACTCTTAAAAGATGTCAATAAGGTATTTAACTTTTTTCAGACCAACTATCTTATATACAGATACAAACATATAATCACATCACCTCATTACACCAAATCAAAGCTTTTTGCCTTAATTGATACCGAAATTGAAAACGTAAAAAACGGTAAACCAGCATTCATCAAACTAAAGCTCAATAGTATTTCTAGCTATAGCATGGTTGATAAATTATATGAAGCCAGTAGAGCTGGTGTGAAAATTCAAATGATTGTGAGAGGTATTTGTTGCCTGGTTCCCGGAATTAAAGGCATGAGTGAAAACATTGAAGTAATCAGTATTATCGATAAATTTTTGGAGCATACCAGATTGTATGTATTTTGTAACAATAATGATACGAAAGTCTATATATCCTCAGCCGATTGGATGACAAGAAACATTGAAAATAGAGTAGAAGTAAGCTGTCCAATTTATCAGGATGACATCAAAGAAGAGTTGTTAAACATTTTCGATATCTGCTGGAAAGATAATGTTAAAGCCAGAGTCATAGATGAAACTCAAAGCAATACATACCGACGAAATGACAAACCTAAAGTAAGAGCTCAATTTGCCCTTTACGATTATTTTAAAGAAAAACTGAATTCCTGATATGTTAAGCATAAAAAAATACGCAGCAATAGATATTGGTTCAAATGCTGTAAGACTTCTAATTTCAAGTATTATAGAGCAGAAAAATCAACCTACTAAGTTCAAGAAAACGTCCTTAGTTCGTGTGCCTATTCGTCTTGGATCAGATGTGTTTTTGAATGGTGTGATTTCCGAAGAAAACAAAGAACGTATGCTTGATACCATGACATCTTTCAGGCTTCTTATGAAATCGCATAAAATTGTAAAATACAAAGCTTGTGCAACTTCAGCAATGCGTGAAGCCGATAATGGAAATGAGATGGTTAAGCTCATCTCAAAAAAAACCAAGATAGATATTGATATTATTGATGGAGAAGAAGAAGCTGCCATTATTGCTGCAACAGATTTGCATTCGTACATTAAAGAAGATAAAACCTATTTATATGTCGATGTAGGTGGAGGAAGCACTGAGTTTTCTGTGATTCACCTCGGCAATACTGTGGCTTCCAAATCGTTTCGAATAGGAACTGTCAGGCTCCTAAATGATATTGTAAAAAAAGAAACTTGGTTCGAATTAGAAGACTGGATTAAGAATAAAACCAAAGGTTACGATTCTATTGATTTAATTGGCTCTGGTGGAAACATCAATAAAATATTTAAAATCTCTGGAAAGGCTATGGGTAAACCACTGACTTATTTTTATTTAACCACCTACTATAATAAGTTGCAGACCTATTCGTATGAAGAACGTATTACCGAATTAGAATTGAACCAAGATCGCGCTGACGTTATTATTCCTGCAACGAGAATTTATCTTTCAGCAATGAAATGGAGTGGAGCTAAAGATATATATGTGCCTAAAATCGGACTTTCAGATGGGATTATAAAAAGTATCTATTACGAAACAGTTTCTAGTGTAAACCTTTAAAAATAAGGTTGTTTGACCTCTTTTTTTACGAGACATCTATTATTTATTTCGTAATTTCTTTTTTCATTATATATTAGCAATCTCAAATCTATGCTGTTTTTATATAGCATCATTTTGAAAATACTCAATTAAAACAATTGAGTTTGTTTAAAATAAAATATTATAAAAATGAAATCACTTATCCTCACATTATGTTTTGTTAGCATCGCAACCTTATCATTTGCCCAAGGCACCAGTTATGGTGTAAGAGGAGCTTTGAATATTTCGAACTTAGACTTCGATCCTGATGCCACTTTTGTAAACCAACACAGAAACGGTTTTGCATTTGCTGGTTTCGCAGATTTTGGAATTAGCGACAGCTTTTCAATTCTAACCGAATTACAGTACTCTGCTGAAGGTGCTAAAGAAGAAACACTAAGAGCAGACTATATTCAGTTGCCAGTTATGGCTCGTATTTCAATTGGAAATAAATTTACTGTTGGAGCAGGACCAATGTTAAGCTTGAAAACCTGGGCAAATCAAGATGGCTTTGCAACGTTTACATTCTCAGGAGTTGGTGGTGTAGAATACATGATTACCGATGAATTATTCATTGATGCTCGTGTTCATTACGGTTTAAGTAATATCCTTGATGAAGATTTAACTGATCTGGAAGCGCAAAACACAACCTTTCAATTCGGATTTGGTATAAAAATATAATCGTCTTTTATATATAATTGGAAAGCCTCAGTAAGTACTGAGGCTTTTTTTATTGCTTGATAAACTTAATGGTTTGTTGTTGTTTGTTGTCGTTCGTAAACTGAATGAAATACAATCCAGAATTTAAGTCTTCAATATGAATTGATTTTGAACGAAGAAATGCTTCTTCAACGAGTTTTCCATCAATAGAGTAGATATTATATTTTAATTGGCTTTCAGACTGATTAATAGATAATTCTAATTGAGTTTTAACAGGATTGTGGACTAATTCAATACCTAAGTTTTGTAAAGAAACCTCCTCTGTAGATAAAGTTTGTCTGCCATAAACAGCATAATTTCCATTAGAATTATTTGTTATTATCAACGTGGCATCTTCTTCAATTCCAAGAATTTCATAGTTCATTATAAATTCATCAAGAACTACAGAAGTGTTAGGATCTAATAAAATTGCATGGTTATAATTAGAAAAGTAGCTACAGACTTCAATAGGATGCTCACAATTATTTAAATTTTCAGTAACATTGAATACCTTCATAATGCCCTGTTCAACTTCAAATTTGCCATCAAAAGTCGTCGTTGTCGGACCATAGCTTTCAATTGTAAATGGATTATTTGCAGTAGGAGGTAATAGGCCAAAATTTAAAACAATATCATAATTTTCTTCAGAGGTTAATGGAGGATAAATAATTTGTTCATTATCTGTTCTGTAATTTAGATACCAGTCTCCAAACAAATGCACTTCTTCCTGAGAAAAACATAAGAAATTCAAACAAAATAATACGATGAACAGGTAGATGTTTTTCATAATTTTGGTTATTGCAACCTCAATTTACAAAAAATCATCCATGAATAGTTTGGGTATTACCTAAATTTTTCATGATATCTGCTTCATAGTCAAGAAGCTGTTGCCATTTTTCATCTACTTCTTTGCGGTCTCCATATTGTCTGGCAAATCCTAAAAACATAGTATAATGATTGGCTTCACTGACCATTAATTTTCTGTAAAACTCGGCCAGTTCTTTATCCTTTAATTCTTCGGAAAGCAATCTGAAACGTTCACAACTTCGTGCTTCAATGAGAGCAGCATACAATAAACGATGCACCAATTGTGTGGCTCGGCTTCCACCTTTCGGAAAAAATTTCAGCAACTGAATCACATAATCATCTTTACGATCGCGACCAAGCGTCCATCCATTGGCTAGTATCTTATCATGCACCATTTTAAAATGGCTAATTTCTTCTTTTACAAGCGCAATCATCTCCTGAACCAATTCGGTATATTCAGGAAAACTGACAATCAAGGAAATCGCAGTACTCGTTGCTTTTTGCTCGCAATAGGCATGATCTGTAAGAATATCTTCAATATTTTTCTCAACAATATTTACCCAACGAGGATCTGTTGGTAGTTTTAAACCTAGCATATTAACTGTATTCTTCTGTTAATTTTAAGTGTTGTTTCCCAAGACGATCAATCATGAGTTCATATAATTTGTAGGTCTTATTTTTCGGATTAATAAAAGACAGACTTATATAAATTTCTTGACCATTTGAAGCTTCTTGATTTACCCAAACGTGTTCCAGAGTTGCGTTATTCCAAAAGTCAGGCTCTAACGAATTTTTAAAGCCTTCAGCATTAATGGTGGTATTGAAAATGGTTTTGGAAGCTAAAGCGACATGGATTTCAGATTCAAAAACGCGATGGTAATTCAGCTTAGTTTTAGTAGCAATGGTTTCAGAACCAACCAGTATTTGAGCATCCATTTTTGAATAATTCCGGATGCTAACTTTAAAAGCATTTGCAATTATTGAATCTGTTTTAACTTCGGTGTATGTTTTTGGATAACAGGCTGTTACAATATTTAAATCGGCATGCTGTTTACTGAATTCAGTGATAGATTTTTGAAGATTTTCTCTTTTACTTTCTGGTCTGTTACAACTAAAAACAGCTACAGCGATTAAGAATACTAAGACTATTGATTTTCTCATACTCTAAAATTAATCAAAATTAGTTAATATCTAATCCGAAGGTTTTTCTAAGGATTTCAATATTAGGATTTTTTTCTTTTAGCTTTTCATATTTTTCCAAAGTGGTATAGGCATATTTTTTTGAAATTTCCTCATTAACCTGAATATCCAGTTTTAAGTCGTAGTTCTTCAGCGTTTTACGCAAATGTTGCATTAAAGGATTTTGAGCACGTTCTAATTCTACTCTCAAAGTATCATTTGGAAAGGTGATTTTAATATTGGTATCTACGAGTTTTGGTGTATCCATTTCTAAAATAGACGCCATAATTTTCTCTCCTTTTTTATGAAGTCGTTTCACGTAAGAATTCCATGCTTTTAAAAAGGCAGCTTCAGAAACATCTTCCTTTGGTAAATCCTCAACATCTACAACAACGTCCATCTGTTTAATAAGATGTTCTTTTTTGGCTTTGATACTTTTTAAAGATAATCCTGAAGTTCGGTTGTCTTTTTTTAAGTCAAGTTTTGGTAAAGGTGCATTTGCATAGGTTGATTCAGCCGCTTTAGGCTTTTCTTTTTCTGCAATGTTCTTAGTGTTTTTTTTCTCTGTTTTCTTTGGTATAACAACAGGAATAGGAGTAATGCCCTTAGATTTAAAGTAAGATGCGGGAATTATGTAATGTTTGCTATTTTTTTTTTCTCCATCAAAAGTGATAGAGGCTAATTGCATGATACAAAGTTCAACAAGTAAGCGTTGATTTCTGCTGCTTTTATATTTGAGATCACATTCGTTGGCGAGTTCAATACCTTTAATGAGAAAATCATGACTTGCTTTCCTGGACTGTTCCTGATATTTGAGTTTCGTGTCTTCACCAACTTCTAAAAGTTCTAAGGTTTGCTCATTTTGACAAACCAGCAAATCTCTGAAGTGGGAGGCTAATCCTGCAATATAATGATGACCGTCAAAGCCTTTAGATAAGGTTTCATTAAACTGAATGAGTAGCTCTGGAATTTTATTTTCAAGAATTAAGTCCGTACTTGTAAAATACGTTTCGTAATCCAGAACATTTAAATTCTCAGTAACGGCTTGTCGTGTGAGATTTTTACCTGAAAAACTTACCACACGATCAAAGATAGAAAGTGCATCACGCATCGCTCCATCAGCCTTTTGGGCAATAATGTGTAGAGCATCATCTTCGGCTGAAATGTTTTGTTCCTGAGCGATGTATTTTAAATACTCTTTAGCATCTGAAACTGTAATACGTTTGAAATCAAAAATCTGACAACGCGATAAAATCGTTGGAATGATTTTATGTTTTTCAGTTGTTGCTAAAATAAAAATACAATGTTTAGGTGGCTCTTCTAAAGTTTTCAGAAAGGCATTAAAAGCTGCAGATGATAGCATGTGTACCTCATCAATAATATAGACTTTATACTTTCCAACTTGAGGTGGAATACGAACCTGATCTGTTAAATTTCTGATATCATCTACTGAGTTATTAGAAGCAGCATCCAATTCAAAAATATTGAAGGCAAAATCTTCATCTTCAGTTTCGGTACCATCACTGTTAATCATTTTAGCCAAAATACGAGCGCATGTTGTTTTACCTACACCACGTGGACCAGTAAATAACAAGGCTTGCGCTAAATGATTGTTTTCAATAGCATTCAATAACGTATTGGTAATCGCTTGCTGACCAACAACGTCCTTAAACGTTTGTGGTCTGTATTTTCGAGCCGATACGATGAAATGTTCCATTAAAAAAACTTAGATAACAAAGTTAAAAATTAAGTATAAAAATAGGAATTATGAACCTGTAATTTAAAAGGAGTTATTAACAATTAATTGTACTTTTGCAGGCAGTAAATCGCCTTATCGCTGTTTGTTTTTACAAATGGAGGAAAGTCCGAACACCATAGTGCAATCATAGTGGTTAACAGCCATCCATCGCGAGGTGAGGAAAAGTGCAACAGAAAGAATGTACAGGTCATGCTGTAGTGAAATCAGGTAAACTCTATGTGGTGCAATGTCATGTAAACTAGTGTTTGAGCGTGCACGCGCGATGCTAGAGGGTAGGCAGCTAAAGTTTGCTGGTAACAGTAAGCTCAGATAAATGATAAGGATCAAAACTTAGTTTTGATACAGAATTCGGCTTATAGATTTACTTAAATAAAAAAAAAACCTTTCTCATTGAGAAAGGTTTTTTTAAGTAGTATACTTTATTATTCTTCTTGAGGTGCATAACTTAGATCTGGTCGTATTTCTCCATTAACCTGATCATATCTCGAAGCCAGTTGAATCATTTCAAAGAAGACAGCTTCTCGCTCATCACCAAGTAATTTATCATTTTCCTCTCCCGTTTGTGCAACATGAAGGCTGTTTTTTCCAGCGATAGCAACTATAAAATAGCTTTCATCACTACCAAAACCACTATGATATACATTGTAGCCGTTTTTAACGCCTTTATCTTCAAACATTTTCTTAATTTTTTCCATGGCATCTCCTAATGCTTTACCATTTTCAGGATGGTAATACAAGAAATGATATTCACGAAAATTCATACCGTCTCTTGAATATCCTTCAGGATTATAAGATAAAGAAGGAATATAATGAAGAATTTCGCTGCCATGTTTGTCATAACACTCGTCCATTTTAGTTAACATGGCTGATGCAGCATCCTTTCCCATTTTTTCGAAAAGTTCTGCCATCCAATTTTGATCGAGTTCTGCCATGTTTTTGATTTCAGATACATACATATATCGTCCGTCTTCAGCCGTAACAGTCAACCAGTTTGCGTCTTTGACATTGTGTTTTACACAGTTGTCTTTTAATTCTTTAGCTACCTGCTCATACTGTGCCATTTTGTTAAAATTGACATGGTCTGTGTGAATAACATACATTGGTGCTTGTTGTTCTTCCTGAGCAAAGGTCATAGTACTGAAAAATAGTACTAAAATACTTACTTTAAAAAATTGATTTAATAGTCTCATATTGGTTGGTTTTAATTAATATTCGCATCAACAAATACCATCCATAATGATTAGGAACAAGAATAGAAAAAGGGTAAAAATGCGTATTTAGCGTAACTGATTGTGGAGAACTCCAATGTACTGAAAAAAAACGACTTAAAAAATAAGATAAACCTTACTATTGTTTAAAAAAACTAAACATATTGCCTCCATAACTTTTGGAATGGGTGTAATGTTCTAAGTGTGATAAATCGGTGTGCTTGGAGTGTTCAACGACTAATAAGCCATTGTTATCTAATATTTGATTTTGAAAGACTAGCTGTGGAATTCTTGCAAACTCTTCAACAGGAAAATCGTAAGGTGGATCGGCAAAAACAATTGTAAAGCGTTGTTGAGAGTTTTCGAGATATTTGAAGACATCGCTTTTGATGGTAGTGATTGGCATTTCAAAATCTTCTGACGTTTCATTTATAAATTTTACACATCCATAATGCTCGTCAACCGCTGTGATTTGTTCTGTACCTCTTGATGCAAATTCATAACTGATATTTCCTGTTCCAGCAAACAAGTCTAAAACTGAAACCTCATCGAAATAATAGTGGTTATTTAAAATATTGAATAAGGATTCTTTCGCCATATCTGTTGTTGGCCGAACAGGTAATTTTTTTGGTGCAGTAATTCTTCTGCCTTTATATTGTCCTGAAATGATTCGCATTAGCTAAAACTATTTAAAAGGATGAAATTACTATGGTTCTCCTTGGGCTGGTTTGTGGATTTGAATTGATAATTGCAAGTGGGTTCTAAAAACTCTACAAAGCGAACGTATTTATAAATAATGGTAAATAAATCATCGTCTTTTTGTATGATTCCAGTTAGGTTGATCTTTACCGATTCAGGATTGAGTTTGAGTTGTTCTATAGTAAAAAGTATATAGTAAATAAAATCTTCCTTTGTGCTGTAATCGAAAGTGTTATAGTATAAAAGTTCCTTATCCTTTGCAGCAATCATTTCGAAATGTAAATGACCTACATTCACATAAAGTTCAATGTCTGTATGTTTTGAAGACTGTTGTAAAACAGATTCGATCAAAATGGTTGAAGCATGTTTATAAATGAAGCTTCCGAAGGTGTCAAAAAGGTAATTATTTACATTTACTAATGGTACATAAACATTAGCGCTATTATTAGTTGCAATGGTGTCGTAATCTATAAAATCGGTTTGTAGAATTTTAGCATTAAATTTCAAATAATCAGCTAAATGATTTTCATTAAATAGTGATTTTGGAACCAGAGTAGAAAGTTCGTTTTGATAAATACATAAAACGGTATCGAAGGACTGACTAAAATCTGCATTAGATTCGATAATCGTTTTTAGCTGATTAAGTAATTCGAAAGGTGTTGCTTTTTTTTCCGATTGCATATGTTGAAGTCGCTCAATAGTATTGGTCGAACGATTTAGAATGCAAAAAGAAAGTCCACTCAAACGAATTTGAATGGACAAGTCTTTAATAGTATTTGGTTTCAAAACCTATTCTTCGTTTTTAGCATTAAAACTCTTAGGCCAGTTTCCTTTTGTATATACTTCAGTCATTGAACCAACTTTCAAAGCTGGACCATTTACGCCATCAACAGCTACAACCTGCTTTTCTTTATTTACTAAGTTTTTATCCTGATCGAAAAGAATAACATCTTTGTCAACTGAAGCTTCAAAAACAGCAATATTATCTTCAGCTAGCCTGCCTGCTTCTAATTTAAATTTAGCTTCTTTATTTTCTTTCACACTCTGCATTTTGTCAAAAGGAACATACATCATTCTTTTGTAACGATCGTCTGCACCAAATAATGAATCTTTCACAGGAACAAAACCAAGTGTGTCAATAATTACAATATCTTTCGTTGTTTCAACACCACCATAACGACGTGTTAATTCTTCATCAACGACAGTAGAATCTCTTCGTTGGGTAATTGTAAATTTGGCAGTATCAACAAAGGTGATCAATTCATCAAAATTACCAGAAAACTTTCCGGTAACAGTTCTATGAGCTAGTTGTGCATCTCTAATATCTTTTAGTCTCTCAATGACTACCATGTAACGTTTCTCTTTAAGCTTGTTAAATTTAATTTCTCCGTAAATGGAATCAAATGTTAAATACCCTAAAAACAGGATCAGTATCCAAAGTAAAATGTTTAAAATTGGCTTTGCTTTCTTTGGTACAAATTTATCGATTAACCACACGATACCAATCGTAAGGATTATTAAACCTACAACTGTAAGAATTGCTGTTAACATAGTTATTTTATTTTATTAGTTATATTAAGTAAAGGTATTACGCAAATCTACAATTTTTTTTTGTTCGTAAAAATCTTAGAAACAAAAAAGAATTAAAAGTGTAAGATATAAAAATTGTTTTATATAACTTAAATATTGAAATGCATTTTAGGTCAGCTCATATTTAGTTTTATCTTGCATTCAAAACGATATTCAGATTACTTTGCATGACGTCACTAGAATTTTATAAACTTCTTAAACAAAAATTTCCTTTTGAACCTACAACTAAGCAATTAATTGTCCTTGAGCAATTATCGCAGTTCATATATAATGAGGCTCCAAACAACTTGTACCTTCTTAAAGGTTTTGCAGGAACAGGAAAAACGAGTATCATAGGCACTCTAGTTTCTAATTTATGGGAAACAAAACGTAGCGCAGTTTTAATGGCTCCAACTGGTCGTGCAGCAAAGGTGATTTCTAATTATTCAAAAAAAGAAGCCTTTACGATTCATAAAAAAATATATTTCCCTAAAAAGGATAAAGGAGGAGGTGTTAAGTTTGTATTGCAGCCTAATAAGCACAGAAATACTGTGTTTATTGTTGATGAAGCTTCTATGATTCCCGATATTACTTCCGATTCAAAACATTTTGAAAATGGCTCACTACTTGATGATTTAATGCAGTATGTGTATTCCGGACATAAATGTAAACTCTTATTAATAGGTGACAAGGCGCAGTTGCCTCCTGTTAAATCAGATTTAAGTCCAGCACTGAATGCTCACGTTCTTGGAATGAATTATAACAAAACGGTCACAAGTATTGAGTTAGATGAAGTGGTACGTCAAGAACAGGATTCTGGGATTCTCGAAAATGCAACACGACTCAGAGAAGTGCTTGATAATGAGTTTTATGAGTCCTTTAAATTTAATGTCAACCCTTTCAAGGACATTGTTCGTTTGATCGATGGACATGAAGTCATGGATGCCATAAATGATGCTTACAGCGAAAACGGACATGAAGAGACTGCTATTATTGTAAGAAGTAATAAGCGTGCAAATTTGTACAATCAGCAAATTAGAAACCGAATTCTTTTTAATGAAAATGAATTGACTGTAGGCGATTTTTTAATGGTCGTTAAGAATAATTATTTCTGGATCAAGCCAACAACGGAAGCTGGTTTTATCGCTAATGGCGATATTATTCAGGTTTTGGAAATTTTTTCAATTATTGAATTGTACGGATTTCGTTTTGCGGAAGTCAAAGTACAAATGGTTGATTATCCTAAAATGCGACCTTTTGAAACGGTTTTGCTTTTAGATACGATAGAAGCAGAAACACCTTCATTACCTTATGAAGACAGTAACCGATTATATCAGGAAGTGCAAAAAGACTATGAAGATGAAACGTCTAATTACAGAAAGTTCCTGAAAATTAAAGGCAACAAGCATTTTAATGCATTACAAGTTAAATTTTCTTATGCGATTACCTGTCATAAATCACAAGGTGGACAATGGGATACTATTTTTGTTGAACAACCTTATTTGCCAAATGGAGTCGATAGAGATTATCTCAGATGGTTGTATACTGCAGTAACCAGAGCAAAAGAAAAATTGTATCTTATTGGCTTTAAAGACGAATTTTTTGAAGACTTATAATGATTACAACCGAAACCATACTTAGTATTTTTTTAGGCATAGGCTTATCAGCTTCTGTAGGCTTTAGAGTTTTCGTGCCTTTATTTGCATTAAGTTTAGCATCTTATTTTAATGTCTGGGAACTCAACGAATCCTGGCAGTGGATAGGAAGTTTAACTGCTGTAGTTACACTTGGTGTTGCCACGTTAGTTGAGATTTTCGCCTATTACATTCCTTATGTTGATAACGCCTTAGATTCAATTGCTATTCCATTAGCAGCTATTGCTGGAACAGCAGTTATGGTATCAACGGTTGCAGATTTAAGTCCAGTAATAACTTGGGCATTAGCTATTATTGCTGGAGGAGGAACAGCAGCTGCAGTAGCAGGAAGTTCTGGAGCAACGCGATTGGCATCTACAGCGTCAACTGGAGGTATTGCAAATCCGGTAGTTTCTACCATAGAAACCGGGACTTCAGTAGTCATGTCTGTGTTATCTATTTTTATACCAGTGATAGCATTTATCTTTGTCATTGTCATTTTATATCTCATTTACAGACTTTACAAAAAGATTAGACCAAGTCAGCCTTAAATTACTTTAAAAGTTTTATTTTTGAATGAATTCTTTCAATCATCCATGAAAATAATTTCAATGATACCTGCACGTTACAGTGCATCTCGATTTCCAGGTAAACTCATGCAGAATTTAGCCGGAAAATCTGTGATTCTCAGAACGTATGAAGCAACAGTTGCGACTCAATTATTTGATGATGTATATGTGGTGACAGACAGTGCTGTTATTTTTGATGAAATTGTCTCAAACGGAGGAAAGGCAATCATGAGCAAAAAAGAGCACCAGTCTGGTAGTGACAGAATTGCTGAAGCTGTTGAAAATCTTGATGTGGATATCGTTGTTAATGTGCAAGGTGATGAACCTTTTACAGAACGAGAAAGTCTCGAAAAAGTGCTAAAAGCGTTTAGGGATGACCATAATAAAGACATAGATTTAGCATCTTTAATGGTTGAAATTCACGATTGGGATGAAATTAGTAATCCAAATACAGTCAAGGTTATCGT
>JAAEZL010000030.1:0-11912 GCA_018222875.1 Algicola sp. | reverse complement strand
TCGTAGACCAGTATAATTTCGCACTTTATTTTTCAAGAAGCCCAATTCCATATCCAAGAGATAAAGAAGCTGGAGCTCGCTATTTTAAACATAAAGGTATTTATGCTTTTAGAAAAGAAGCTCTATTAGATTTTTATAAATTGCCAATGCAGTTTATTGAAGCTACTGAAAAAATTGAATGTATTCGCTATTTAGAATATGGCAAACGCATTAAAATGGTTGAAACAACAATAGAAGGTGTAGAAATTGATACTCCTGAAGATTTAGAACGTGCTAAAAAACTTTGGAATCGTTGAATAAAGAATACAAAGACATAAAAGTAATAGGGTTTGATGCTGATGATACGCTTTGGGTAAACGAAACGTATTTTAGAGATGCCGAATTAGAGTTCGCAAAGCTTATGGCTCGATATGAAACAGCCAATAAGATTGATCAGGAACTTTTTAAAATGGAAATGAAAAACCTTCCGGTTTACGGCTATGGTGTTAAAGGATTTGTGTTGTCAATGGTAGAAATGGCATTAGAATTATCTAACAATGAAGTTTCTAATTCAACAATTAATGCTATTTTAAACATCGGTAAAGATATGCTGAGTAAACCAGTAGAATTACTCGAAGGTGTTGAAGACGTTCTAAAATCATTATCTGCTGATTACAGATTAATTTTAGTTACCAAAGGGGATTTGTTAGATCAGGAACGAAAATTAATTAAATCTGGTTTAACAGATTATTTTCATCATATAGAAGTGCTTAGCGATAAGCAGGAAGCAAATTATTCTAAATTATTAAACCATTTAGATATTAAACCTTCTGAGTTTTTAATGATAGGGAATTCATTAAAATCTGATATTTTGCCTTTAGTAAATCTAAAAGCGAAAGCAATTCATGTTCCTTTTCATACCACATGGTTACATGAACAGGTTAATGACGATGAAGTAAAACATAAGACATATAAAACAGTACATAGTTTACTTGAAGTTATTCAGGTATTAAACTAAAAATTAAAGCATAGCTTTATTTAAGATTCAAAAACGAATGAACTATAAAAATTATCCAATGGTGTCCAGAGTTGTATTTGGACGAGGGAGTTTTGACCAATTAGGCGATATTATTGCTCCTAAAAGGAAAAACATAAAAGCACCATTTATTTTTTTGGTTGATGATGTGTTTAAAGGAAATTCATGGCTTACGTCTCGTATTCCTATTGCATATAATGATCAATTATTATACATATCAGCAGATGAAGAGCCTAAAACAACTCAGGTTGATGAATTAGTAGAACAAATTATTCTAAGCCATAAAGATCGTCCCTCTGGAATTATAGGAATTGGAGGTGGTACCATTTTAGATCTTGCCAAAGCTGTAGCGATTCTTCTAACTAACGAAGGCGAAGCAAAAAATTATCAAGGATGGGATTTGGTGAAAACACCTGCCATTTACCATGTTGGTGTGCCCACAATTTCCGGAACTGGAGCAGAAGTATCAAGAACTACTGTGCTTACTGGACCAGAAAAGAAACTGGGAATCAACTCAGATTACACACCATTTGACCAGGTTATTTTAGATCCTGAATTAACCAAAGATGTGCCAAAAGATCAATGGTTTTATACAGGAATGGATTGCTATATTCATTGTATTGAATCTTTAAACGGAACGTATCTCAATGCATTTAGTCAGAGTTATGGTGAGAAAGCATATCAGTTATGCCTGGAGATTTTTATGGAAGATAATTTAACTGTTGAAGATGCTCAGGATAAACTCATGATGGCTTCCTGGCATGGAGGAATGAGTATTGCCTATTCTCAGGTTGGAGTTGCGCATGCGATGAGTTACGGACTTTCATATTTACTCGGAACCAAACATGGTATTGGAAATTGTGTAGTTTTTGATCACTTGGAAGAATTTTATCCTGATGGTGTACAACTTTTCAAACAAATGAAACAAAAGCACAATATTAAACTACCACAAGGGTTGTGTGCTAATTTGAGTGACGAAGAATTCGATATCATGATTGATGTTGCATTAGGATTAGAACCACTTTGGATAAATGCTGTTGGTAAAAACTGGAAACAAGTGATTACAAGAGATAAGCTCAAAGGATTATATCAAAAGATGTAATATGCGATGGCTGGCTAAATTTATCTACTTTAAACTTCTGGGTTGGAACATTACCGGAAACACTAATTTTTCGAAAGATACTGTAAAAAAAGCTGTTATTATTGCTTTACCTCATACCAGCTGGCATGATTTCTACATTGGTTTACTGCTGAGAAAAATCACCAACGTTAAAACCAACTTCGTTGGTAAAAAGGAATTGTTTACCTGGCCTTTTGGTTACTATTTCAGAGCTGTTGGTGGAGCGCCTTTAGATCGAACTTCCGGACAAAATAAAGTACAAGCTATAGCAGAACTGTTTAAAGATAAGAAAGAATTTAGATTAACCCTTGCTCCCGAAGGTACACGAAAAAAAGTCGAAGAATGGAAAACGGGTTTCTATTATATTGCTAAAGAAGCGCAAGTGCCAATCATTATGTTTACGCTTGATTTCAAAAATAAAATAAATAAGGTGTCCGAACCCTTTTATCCTACAGAAGATTTTGAAGCTGATTTTAAATACATGAAGTCATTTTTTGAAGGTGTTATTGGAAAAAAACCAGAGTATTCTTAGTGTCATTAATGTATTCGTTTTAAAACCTAAAAACTTGTATATAAGCACTTTAAAACAGATTTTGAGTCAAACAAAAGTCATGTTTACAGTAATATGGCATGAAATTTGAAATAATTACAGTGTAATCAATACTGAAACATAAAGTAAACGTTTAAGTCCCTAAAAAGAAACAGTAAAGATTATAAACAAAAGCTAACTCATTGATTTGGGTTAGCTTTATTTTTTTCGTAATTATTTAACAATCTATTGGTTTGTACTTTCAGTTTATTTTTAAAATATTTTGTTTTTCCTAAAACAAACCCTTTCAAACCAAGTGCCTGTTTAGACCATTTATATAAGTTAAAAGTATCTGTGTGCTTAATGATTTTTCCGTCTTTAAATTCAAAATGTGCTTGAATATTGTTATGAACTTTTCGTCCTGTTTTACTGAATGTATAAAATGCTTCCCAAGTTGCAGAACCTTCATTTTCATTGGCATTAATGTTTGAATAGGAGACTTGAAAATCTTTGTTTTTTTGAGATTCACACAACATTTTCCACATGTTCTTTGCACGTTCTCCTTTTAAAACACCGAATGCTGGATCTTCAAAAACAATCTCGTCATGGTAACAATTTACCATGGTTTCTGAATCTAAATGACTAAAGGCTTTATAAAATGTTTCTATTAAGTTTGTCATCATAATACTTAATTAGATATACTTTAAAGTTACACATTTTCAACAAACATTTTACATTAATAAGGACGCAATAAAACCATAACCTAAAAAGATGCGTATGTATTAAAAAGGGAAGGTATTAGTTTTAATACAAATAGGGAAGGTATTAATTTTAATATGAACTGAACCGCAATTCTTTCTTATTACGATCTAATCGTAAATTGCTATGAGAAAGAGAAGAAAAGCTACCATTAATTTGGTAGCTTTTTAATTTTCAATATAAATTATAATTTATGTGAAAATTTATAAATAACTATATATTAATAATTTATTAAATAGATGTGTTGTAATAATTAAAAGCATCATTAATAAGATCGTTAGATACCAAACAATCAGTTTTTGGTGATCCAATAGCCTTCAGTAATACAAAATTGATATTGCCATGCTCATTTTTTTTATCGTATTTTAATAATTCAATAATTGGCTCATAATCGTTTTTTTCAAAATGAACAGGTTTATATATTGAGTTAATTACTTTGGTTATGTATTCTAAATCTTCTTTTGGGAATTTTAATAATTCAGCAGATAAATAACATTCTAAAATCATACCTATAGCAATGGCTTCACCATGTAATAACTGGTCTTTCGTTTCAGATTCCAGAAAATAAGACTCTATGGCATGACCAAGCGTATGTCCGAAATTCAAATGTTTTCTTATGCCTTGCTCGTGTGGGTCTTCAGTAACTATAGTTTTCTTAATCACTACAGATTCGTGAATTAAATCATCTAAATCATTGAGTGTAAGCTTAGATAAATCAGTCAGTGTTTCAAAATAAACTCGATCTTTTATAAGTCCGTGTTTAAGCATTTCAGCCAAACCAGATTTCAATTGATTTGGAGGAAGTGTATCTAAAAAAGAGGTATCAATTAAAACGAGATCTCCAGAATTGATCACACCAACCTGATTTTTCACAGTACCAAGATCCACTCCAGTTTTTCCTCCAACTGAAGCATCAACCATAGCCAGTAATGAGGTTGGAATATTTACGTATTTCATTCCTCGTTTAAATGTACTGGCCACAAATCCACCAAGATCGGTAACAACACCACCACCAAGATTAAGCAACACACTTTTTCTGTCGGCATTTAATTCAGATAAAGCATTCCATACGCCAACACAGGTTTCAATCGTTTTATACTGTTCTCCGGCTTCAATCTCAATGATTTCAATAGTGATATTAGTTTGTAATTGTGACATGAACTGAGCTAAGCAATATTCATGAGTGTTGGAGTCCACAAGAATGAAAATTTTCGAAAAATTATGAGCATCGATATAGTGATTTAGTGCCTCATAACCTTTGGAATTAAAATGTACTGTATAGGTTTCTGTTTCTATGGAATTCATAGCAATAATTGTCTTAATAAGAAAGTGGAAAATTAACGGTTTTTAGTAAAAAAGTAGCTACCAAATAATTATTTTTGATATATATTTTTATTTAATGAATACAGACACACTTTTTGATAACACTGAAGTCGCTTTTGCGCTCAAAAATGATGCACAGTTAGAGCGTGCTTATTTTTTATTCAAGATGATTTCTCATCAACCTTTAGTTAGAATTGGAACTGCTGCGACTAATTTTGCATTAAAAGCTAATTTACCTGTAGAAGGCTTGATACGTTCTACAGTATTTGATCATTTTTGTGGAGGAGTTAACGAAGAAGATTGTCTGCCAGTTATAGATAAAATGTTTACCAAAGGAGTAAGTTCTGTTTTAGATTATTCCGTTGAAGGCAAAGAGGAAGAAGCTACCTTTGATGAAGCCAGAGATAAAATATTAAAGATTATTAAGTTTGCCGATGAAAGAGAAGCCATGCCAATTGTAGTTTTTAAACCTACTGGTTTCGGACGCTTTTATCTGTATCAGAAGAAAGGTGAAGGCAAAGCATTTACAACTCAGGAGCAAGAGGAGTGGGATAGGATAGTGGCACGTTTTGATGCGGTTTGTAGTTTAGCGAAAGATAAAGATGTAGAAGTCTTAATTGATGGCGAAGAAAGCTGGATGCAAGATGCAGCAGACGACCTATGTGAATTAATGATGCGCAAGTATAATCAGGATATACCTATTGTTTACAACAC
This sequence comes from Algicola sp., assembly GCA_018222875.1. Classification (GTDB taxonomy): domain Bacteria; phylum Bacteroidota; class Bacteroidia; order Flavobacteriales; family Flavobacteriaceae; genus Psychroserpens. The sequence continues at coordinate 6,452 of JAAEZL010000030.1, read as the reverse complement.
TTTGCAAACGTATCGTTGGGACAGGTTTGATTATTTAAAAGCGATTCATGAACGAGCCAAATCTCAAAATTTTAAAGTTGGTTTTAAAATAGTTAGAGGTGCTTATATGGAAAAGGAACGAGACAGAGCCATTGAAAAAGGTTACCAGTCACCAATTTGTGAATCTAAGTTAGCAACCGATGAAAATTTTAACTCTTGTATGACCTATATTTTGAAAAACTTAAATGATATTTCATTATTTATAGGAACTCACAATGAACATAGTTGTTATATGGCTATGGATTTAATGCAACAGCTAGGTATTGACAAAAAAGACAATAATGTATGGTTTGGCCAACTCTACGGAATGAGCGATCATATCAGTTTTAATTTAGCTGAACAAGGCTACAACGTAGCTAAGTATGTGCCTTTCGGACCAGTAAAGGACGTGATGCCTTACTTAATAAGACGTGCTGAAGAAAATACGTCTGTAGCTGGACAAACAAGCAGAGAACTCAATTTGCTTAAGCAGGAAAAGGCGAGGAGGAAATTATAATAAAAAAGCCATATCATTTAGATATGGCTTTTTTATGTTATATCAGTCCGAATAGTTTCTTTTTACGTTGCGGATTATTCCCATAACCATAACCATAGCCTTTCTTTTTAACTGTACCATTTAAAAGTACAGCCATATTAGGCAAACGCTTTTCATCGTAAAGAGTCTGTGCAATGTGCAATTGTCGCTTATCAACATTATTGGCACTTACAACATAAATAAACATATCTGCGTGGTCACTAATTAAAAGTGTGTCAGTAACTAAACCAACAGCTGCAGTATCTACTACAATATAATCATAGTTTTTTTTAGCGGTATCAAAAAGTTCATTCACGCGATCACTCAAAAGTAGTTCAGCAGGATTAGGAGGAATAGTTCCAGAAGGAATTACATCTAAAAACGGATTGTCTTCCATACTTAAGGTAACATCGCTAATAGATAATGATTGGTCTGAAATAAAATCGGTTAAACCTTTGTCTGGCTTTATATTCAAATAATCATTCACTCTTGGAACTCTAATATCTGTCTCCACTAATAATACTTTTTTGCTCGAGAAAGAAAATGACTTGGCCAGGTTAGTTGACGTATGCGATTTACCTTCTTGTGCAGTCGTAGAGGTTACAAATAAAGTTTTACATGCATTATTATTGCTCTGAAGCATAAAATTAATGTTGGACCTTATTATCCTGAACGCTTCAGCTTTAGGTGAATAATCTACCTTTTTAACTATTATTTTTTTCTTCTCAGATTTAGGAATATCTCCTAAATAAGGAATACTTAAAACCTTTTCTAAATCTTTTTTATCCTCAATCTTGGTGTTTAATAAATCTTCAGCATAAATTAATGTAGCTGGAACCAGAAGACCCATTAAAAAGGCTGCTAAATATACAATTGACTTTTTTGGTGTGACAGGATCAACAGTTACGTAAGCCTTATCCACTATTTTTGCATTAGGAGAAGACATCCCTTGAGAAATAGCAGTTTCTTCTCTTTTTTGTAACAAGTAGAGGTATAAAGATTCTTTAATGTCCTGTTGACGTTTAACATCTCTGAACTGTCTTGCTTTACCTGGTGCTGAATAAATTTGAGCACTAATTCTCGCATCTTCTCTGTTAAGATTATTAAGTGTTATTTTATTTGTTGATTTTATATTATCTAAACTCTGATTCAAATTTTGCTTTAAGGAGTTTATTTGCTCGTTCAAATTGATAACTGTTGGGTTTTTTTCAGTAGAATTTTTTAAAATCCGATCACGTTGAAGTACTAGTTCATTGTGGTTTTTTGTTATTTGCATTACTGAATTATCAGCGATACCAACATCTGCAGGTAATAAGTCGTTTTCTGAATTACCATTGTTTAATTGATCTTTCATATAATCAATTAATTGAATTTGATTGGTCGTATTAATGATTTTTGCATCATTAGCTGTTTCGCTTTGTAAAAAAATGTCAGCTTGAGAGGCTAATGCAGTTAAACGGTTGTTTTTTTGTAAAGTTTCGGCTGTAAAATCAACTTGCTCCAATTCATTAGACACAATATTAAGTCGGTTATTGATAAAATCAGATGTAGCTTTTACAATCTTGTTTTTATCTTCAATAACATCTGCATTATACTTTTCAACAAGTTTATCTAAGATGAGGGCTGCCTTACCCTTAATGCTTTCTTTTAAACTTAAAGAGATAATATTTGACCCTTTAGTAGAGGTGACTTTTAATTTAGCTTTGTACTTTTCGACCATTAAATCGGTATTACGTAAAGCAATCTTCATGTTCATTCCTGTCTCGACTTTATTTTTATCCATATTTGGAGTAATCACAAAATCTCCAAATCCCGAATGAATTCGTTCACCAAAGGCATATTCTTTGGCATTTGAACTTTCGATATCAAACAGATCACTACCTTCTTTGTTAGAAAGCATAAATTTTGAAGGCGACTTTATTTTAAGATATAGCGTTGTGTCTATAGTGTTGATTAAAGAATCACTTTCAAAAAAGCTAAGTATTACAGGAGGGTTTTTATAAACTTCTTGTTCTTTAATTTTTCCTTTAACGAAGTATTGAATGTTTAATTTAAGATCTTCTACAACCTGATTGATTAAATATCTGGATTCTATTATTGAAACTTCATCATTGATATTTGTAAAATCGTTTGAGAACATTCCGTAATCTTGTAAAGCAGATAGTTCAGGAAGTTGTTTTTTCTGATTTTCATCATTAATTTTTATGGTAGCAGTAGCCTGGTATTGATAATCAGCATATCTTAAATAAACATAAGCAATACCTAAAGCCAACACTAAACAAAATAGAATTAGCTTCCATTTAGAAACAAATAAATCTACTTTATCTCTCAGTTCGTTTTGTAAACTGTTTGTTTTATTAGAATTCATAAAGCTTGTCTTAATTATTGATAAGTATTGCAGTAATTGTAGCGAGAGTTGCTACCGCAGAAATAATTACTCCAGTTGTTTGATTATAAGAAGATTGACGGACTTGTGCTTTGTTAGGTTCTACGTATATTACATCATTTTGAGATAAATAATATACAGGTGAGTTCACTACATTAATTGATCTTAAATCTAGTTTAGCGTATTTCTTTTGTCCTCCAACCTCTCTAATTAAAAATACATTATCACGTCTTCCGAAAATGGTCAGATCACCAGCTAATCCTAAAGCTTCAGATAATGAAATTCTCTCATCCTGAATGGTGTATGTTCCTGGTCTGTTCACTTCTCCTAAGACTGTAACTGTAAAATTGATAAGTCTAATATTTACAATGGCATCCTTAACATATTCTCTTAATCTCTCTTTTAACAATTCAGTTGCTTCAGCTCGTGTTAGTCCTCCAATTTTTAAAGTTCCAAGTACTGGGAATTCAATATTACCTTGTGGGTCGACCAGATAGGTTTGTCTTAAAAGGTTTCCATTTGCGTTTAAACTTGCTCCATTATTAGTGTTAGCATAAGAAACAGGTGATAAGTTGAATGGCATTACGGCTGCAGGTTCTACAGATGAAACATCAATTGTAAGAATATCGTTGGTTTTATAAGTTAATTCAAATGTATTGTCCAGCTTACTTTCAGTACTCAGTGGTTCATCTTGAAAATAAATAATGTCTTTTCTTGAAGCACAAGAAGATACAATTACCAGAACAAAAATTGATAAAAGTTTTACAGAGTGGTTAAGGTTTAAAAATTTAATCATTGTTGTTTATATTTAGGAGCATTCATTATTTTTTAGAATCTAATACTTCAAATTTAGAATTATTAGAAATATATTCAGGTAAAATATGTTTTATAAGCGAAACGACTTCTAAGTTTTGAACTTTAGAATTTACCAAGCAAAGGTTAGCAATTTTTTCTGATATATCATCTGCGTTAATAGCTTTAGTTTTAGCAATCATGATTTTTTCATGATAGGTTGGTCTTGTTTTTTCGCCATCAGCTAAAAGCTCTTCGTATATTTTTTCTCCTGGACGTAAACCAGTAATTTTAATATCAATATCTTCAGGATAGCGAAGGCCAGATAAGATAATCATGTTCTTTGCAAGGTCAAAAATCTTTACAGATTCACCCATGTCAAAAACAAAAATTTCTCCACCATTTCCCATAGTCGCTGCTTCTAAGACTAATTGACACGCTTCAGAAATTGTCATAAAGTATCTCGTAATATCTTCATGAGTTACAGTTAGTGGTCCTCCGGAATCAATTTGCTTTTTGAATAATGGAATGACAGATCCGTTAGAGCCTAGTACATTTCCAAAACGGGTAGTTATAAATTTAGTCTGACCCTTTCCCTGAAGACAATTCACATAAAGCTCAGCAATACGTTTGGTTGCTCCCATGACGTTTGTTGGGTTAACCGCTTTATCTGTAGAGATGAGTACAAATTTATTAACACCATGTTTTACAGCAAGATTGGCCATATTTCTTGTGCCTCGAATGTTAACGCTTACAGCTTCATAAGGATTGTTTTCCATTAAAGGTACATGCTTGTAAGCTGCAGCATGAAAAACTATTTTTGGTCTGTAAATACTAAATAAACTTTCCATTCGAACCTTATCACGAATATCTGCAACAATTGCTGTAAAGTTTTTAATTCCTTTTTGAATGAATTCCTGTTGAAGTTCATATAACGCAGATTCAGCAGTATCGATAAGAATTAATTTTTTATAAGCGTAGTTTGTTGCTTTTCTGGCAATTTCACTACCAATAGATCCTGCAGCTCCAGTGATAAAAATAATCTGATTTTCATATTCATGAACTAAAGCAGGATTAACAATTGAAATGGGTTCTCTACCTAGAAGGTCTTCGATTTTTACATCTTTTATTTGTCCGACACTCAAATCACCATCAATCCAGGTTTGAACAGGTGGAACAATTTTCACCTTTAAACCTAGTTCAAAAAGAATGCTTGAAATTTCAAGTAGCCTTGAAGGTTCAATACTTTGTATTGAAATAACGACTTCTTCAATAGCCTGTTTTTCGATGAAATCTGGTGTTATCTTTTCTAAACTGTAAACATATAAGGTGTTTATTTTTTTTCCGACCTTACGCTCATTATCATCAATAAAGGCAACGACTTCATGACTGTTTTTCGGGTCGTTCGTTATGGCATCATACGTAAGCATTCCTGAGCTTCCTGCACCATAAATCATTACCCTTTTTTTGTTTTTAAAATCTTGCATAACATGATTATACATCGATTTTATAAAGAGTTTAAATCCTATAATAAACAAGATATTCAGCATCAGGTGAATGTAAATCACTGAACCTGAAATATTAAAAATACTGTCGTAATTGAACTTTCTGCTAAAAAAAGTGGTTACAATAAGAATGGTAGCTAGAATGTTTACTCCAATAATGATATTGACAACATCTTTAAAACCTGTAAATCTTACTACGCCTTTATAGGTGCCAACTAACAAGAAACTTATAAATGCCGCAAGAAAAACAAAAGGAATTTGCTTAAACATAACAACTACATCAAAGTCTATCTTAAAGTTGAATCGAATGATATAAGCAATAACAAATGTAAACGCTACAACGATAAGATCGAAAAGCATAACCAACCATTTGGAGGCATATTTTTGCGATATGTTTTGAAGTTGACGTTTAATCATGCTCTAAAATACGTTTTTATTACAGAAATCACTCTATTCAATTCATTTTCAGTTAAGTTTGATCCACTAGGCAAACATAAGCCTTTTTTAAATAAGTCGTCTGAAACGCCATTTAAATAGCTCGGACAAGACTTAAAAACAGGTTGCTGATGCATAGGTTTCCAGAGCGGTCTTGACTCGATGTTGTGTTCTAAAAGTTTTAATCTTAATGCTTCTCTAATTGTTTCTGAAGGCGTTAAAATACAACTCAGCCATCGATTTGAGTAGAAGCCTTCTGGTTCGTTTAAAAAGGAAATCTCGTCAATGTGATGAAGGTGCTTTTTATATGTTTCGAAATTGTGTCTCCTTGCTTTAACATGGTCATCTAAAACCTCCATTTGACCTCTGCCAATTCCAGCTAAAACATTCGATAGTCTGTAATTATAACCAATTGAAGAATGAAGATATTCAACAGCTTGATCTCTAGCTTGTGTAGATAAAAACACAGCTTTCTGTTTTACCGATTCGTCTTTGGATACTAAAGCTCCACCACCTGAAGTCGTGATAATTTTGTTGCCATTAAACGAAAGAATGGCAATATCACCAAAGGCTCCACATTTTTTGTTTTTGTAGCTGCTTCCTAGTGCTTCTGCGCTATCTTCAACTATGGGAATATTAAAATTATTGGCAATACTGTGGATTTCATCAGCTTTATATGGCATGCCATAAAGATGTACGGCAATAATGGCTTTTGGTTTTTTTCCTTTTTTTATTCTGTCTTGTATTGCGATTTCGAGAGTTTCAGGACACATATTCCATG
>JAAEZL010000029.1 GCA_018222875.1 Algicola sp. | reverse complement strand
ACAATTCATTAAGCAAATGCTAAACAGTATAAAAAAAAGTCGCTTCATTTTTTAAGATGGATTTCAATACCTTTTTAAAATCAATACCAAAAATAAAAAATCTAGAACTTCCAGGCGAAGCTTCTCAGATTAAAATGTCGCCACCATACCGTTTAGAACTTATGGAGCACAACAGAACCTTGATGAAAACCGCCAGGCAAGCCGCAGTCTTAGCATTGTTTTATCCCAATCTTAAAAATGAAACACATCTGATTTTAATATTAAGAAAAACCTATGAAGGTGTACATTCTGCACAAGTCGGATTTCCTGGAGGAAAATTAGAAGAAGCAGATTTAGATTTAAAAGTCACGGCACTCAGGGAAACCTACGAGGAAGTTGGCGTGCCAATGGATGCTGTTCATGTTCTAAAACAGATGTCACCTATGTATATTCCGCCAAGTAACTTTACAGTGCATCCGTTTTTAGGAGTGACACATCAAACTCCAAAATTTATCAAACAAGATGAAGAAGTTGAAGATTTAATAGAAGTGTCGTTGTCCCATTTTTTAGACGAATCTACTGTGTTTCAAACAGCTGTGCCAACTTCATATAAACTAAACGTTGAAGTTCCGGCCTTTAAACTTAATAATCATGTCGTTTGGGGAGCAACAGCAATGATGCTTAGTGAAGTGAAAGACTTGTTAAAAAAGGTGCTCTAAGGAAGAGTTTTTTGTAAGTTTGTCTTTCCGCTTAATAACTAATAATTGATGGGATTATTTAAAAGAAACCCTTTCGGGCACATACTTTTTGTAAAAAAATGGTTAATCAGAATCTTGGGAGCATTAACCCATCGAAGATTTAGAGGCTTTAATGAACTTCAAATTGAAGGCTCCGAAATCATAAAAAACCTTCCAGAAACTAATGTCCTTTTTATTTCAAATCATCAAACGTATTTTGCTGATGTCATAGCCATGTTTCACGTGTTTAATGCAAGTCTTAGCGGACGATTAGATAGCATTAAAAATGTTGGTTATTTATGGAATCCTAAATTAAACTTATATTACGTTGCAGCTAAGGAAACAATGAAATCAGGATTGTTGCCTAAAATTCTGGCATATGTAGGTTCTATAAGTATTGAACGAACCTGGAGAGCAGAAGGAAAAGATGTAAACCGTCAAGTTAAAATGAGCGATATTTCCAGTATCGGAAAAGCTCTAGATGATGGCTGGGTAATCACGTTTCCGCAAGGCACAACAACACCTTTTAAACCTATTCGTAAAGGAACAGCACATATTATAAAAAAGTATCAGCCTATTGTTGTTCCAATCGTTATTGACGGATTTAGACGTTCGTTTGATAAAAAGGGATTGCGGGTTAAAAAGAAAAATGTGTTTCAATCCTTCGAAATTAAAGAACCTTTGCAAATCGATTACGACAATGATACTATCGCTCAAATTGTTGAGAAAATCGAGTATGCCATTGAGCAACATCCTTCGTTTTTAAAAGTAATTCCTCAGGAAGAATTAGAAGAAAAAGAGCGACTGAACCAGGAATTAAGAAACTGGTAAAATTAGACTTCCAGCTTTTTCAACTCTACATAATTTCTATTCAAACGTTTTAACAGAATACCATATATGAGCCAGTAAAATAAGAGCAGAACAGCTATGGCTATAACCAAACCTATAACAGTGACTAAGGCTATACTGGCATAATATTTAAGGAGTTCACCGCTAGCTTTGGCATTCTCTAAAAGGGCTCTGGAATTTTCGTCGTGATTTATGGCATACGGCATCATATAAGCCACACCTATAACTAAAACAACTAAATTGAAAAACACGTATTGCTTCACAGTACGTCTTGTTTTTAAGATGTTTTCCATGAGTGTTTTTGCATTATCAGTGGTGTTGATTGTTTTATAATTGATGTAAAACCTGTAAAAGAAATAGGCAAGTATTCCATAAGATAAAACTGAAATGGCAATAAATCCAACGTTTTGCTCGATGCCGTTAAGTTGTAAATTATATCCGGAAGCTTTCAAACCAAAAGAAATAAATAACCAAAAGACAAATTCTAAGATACTTATGATAAATATCCATTTCACAATTGATGACGACTTACTAAGTATCATATTATAAATGTCATTATATGATAATTTAGGATAGACTTTATCGTCCTTTTTCCAGTCTTTTTTTAATAATTCTAATTCATCCATACGATTACGGATTTAATATTGTTCTTAATTTCTTTTTTACCCTATTCATTTTCACACGAGCATTAACTTCAGATATACCAAGGGTTTCACTTATTTCACTATAATTTTTATCTTCGAGATATAAAAACACCAATGCTTTTTCAATATCATTGAGCTGATGTACTGCGTCATACAGTAATTTTAATTGCTGTTCTTCAGTGTCGTCATATGGTTCAGATTTTATTTTAAACTGAACGGTTTCAAACTCCTGTGTTTTTATGCTGCGTTTAGACTTTCGGTAGAGTGTTATTGCTGTATTCAATCCTACACGATACATCCATGTACTAAACTTTGCATCACCTCGAAACTTAGGATAGGCTTTCCATAACTGTATCGTTATCTCTTGAAACAAATCATTATGCGCATCTTGATTATTGGTATATAATCGACAGACTTTATGCACAATGTTTTGATGTTTTTCGAGTAATTCAACAAAACTATGTTCTAATGCTTTATCCAAATTTTTATCGGTTAGTTAACTATAAGTAGCTATACGTTTTAAAATGTTACAATTTGTTTTAAGTAATATTTCAAAAATAATATTTTAGTCTTGTTAAGCTGTATCTTTGTAAAGATAGTTTTAATAAACAGCATGAATATTCCAGCATCAAATTTACCACGAGTTGTGGTTGTAGGTGGAGGATTTGCAGGTGTTAAACTGGTAAAAACTCTGGCCAATAAAAACCTGCAGGTCGTTCTCATTGATAAACACAATTATCATACATTTCAACCGCTTTTATATCAGGTTTCAAGTTCGGGATTAGAGCCAGATTCTATTGCTTATCCACTCCGAAAAATCATTAAGAAACATAAAACCAGCTTTTTCAGATTAGCTGAAGTTGAACAGATTCTTCCAGAACAGAAAATCTTAAAAACGTCTATTGGTGATTTGGAATTTGACTATCTGGTCATGGCAACAGGTACTAAAACGAATTACTTCGGAAATGATGCTGTAAAAGCGAATAGTATGCCAATGAAAAGCGTTCCTCAGGCGCTTAATATTAGGAGTCTTATTCTTCAAAACTTCGAAAAAGCAGCTATCGCTGATACTAATGAAGAACGAGAAGCCTTTTTAAACTTTGTAATCGTTGGAGCAGGACCAACTGGTGTTGAACTTGCAGGAGCAATTGCAGAACTTAAAAATAATATCTTGCCTAAAGATTATAAAGATTTAAATCCTGAGGACATGCACATTCATTTACTTGAAGGAGCAGATAGAGTATTACCTCCAATGAGTGAGCACGCCTCGAAGAAAGCCGAACAGTTTTTATCAGACTTAGGTGTTAACGTACATTGTAATACGTTCGTTAAGAATTACGACGGAAAGCAAGTCGTGACCAACACTGATCTTGAATTTCAATCTGAAACTCTAATTTGGGCAGCTGGTGTTACTGGAGCTCCTGTTAACGGATTAAAAGCTGAAATTTTAGTAGAAAAAACCAATCGTTACAAGGTAAACAGATATAACCAAATTGAAGGGTATGATACCATTTTTGCGGTTGGTGATATTGCGCTCATGCAAACCGAAGCATTTCCAAATGGTCACCCTCAGGTTGCTCAGCCAGCCATTCAGCAAGGTAAATTGTTAGGTAAAAATTTGTTGCGAAAAATAAATAACAAACCTATGAAACCTTTTGTGTATAAAGACAAAGGATCAATGGCAACCATTGGAAGAAATAAAGCGGTTGTCGACTTAAAACACTATAAATTTGGCGGATTTTTTGCCTGGTTTGTATGGATGTTCATTCACTTAATGTCACTGGTAGGCTTCAGAAACAGAGTCATCGTCTTTTTTAACTGGACCTATAATTACATTAATTTTGATAAAGCTGCACGTTTAATTATCAGACCTTTTAAAAAATAATTTTGGCGTTCCCTTCGGTCAGGCTGTCCACTATATCTTTTTTGTTTTTTCACCTTGAGCATTAACGAATTCAAAATATATCTTAATTGAGTTAGCTTACGTAGTAAATAGATAGACTTTAAATAAAACAAAAAAGGATGCCGTTTCCATCCCTAACGCAGTTTCTCGTTATACTTCAAAATTCCGATAACAATACTGTATTGCGCTAAAGCATAAGTCAGCATAATCAAAACAGAACTCAAAGGAAGTGTTTGGTAAAACTTATTTAAAGCCAAAATACTGTCTGATAGCATAAATAATAATGCACCAGCAAAGACCCAGTTAAAGCTAGTTACATTGTTTTCTTTCCGTCTTAAATAAGCTGTTGTTGACATACTTAAAATCACTAGCATATATACAAGCACAGGAATCAATAAATCTCCTAAACCATCCTTCAGTACATAAAATAAAAGTGCTGCATATAACAGCATCACAATCATAAAACCCACAGGTGTTTTCTTATGTGCTCTTTGTTTTAAAAATACACTAACATACAATACGTGAGCCAGTAAAAATGAAGCCAAACCAACAATAAAATAGTTAGGATTAATAATGTCAAATAACAAGGCGACATCACCAATCAATGAGCATATAAGCGCAAAAATCATAAGCGTTCTTATGGTTTTATTCATGAACTGACTTCGAATAAAGAAAAAAATGAGAAGCGATAAAACAATGAGAGGTTTCGTAAAATAATGTAGTGATGCCAGATTTGTGAAATAACCACAGATCAATTCAATACTTACAATAAGGCTATAGATGTAAGTGAACTTTTGGACAGGTTTAGAAAGCATTTCAGGTTGGTTTTTGTAAAAATATGCAATTCATCATTCATTTTTAACAATTCGGTACATTAGAATTTTAGAAATCTGATGAAAACAGGAGGTTTGTACTATCAATTAAAAATCGAACAATAGTAAACCACCAACACATGAAACTTTCAACATTTATTTTATCAGTCTTAATCACGACGCTTTCTTTTGCCCAAACGACCATTAGTGGAAAAGTAACCGATAATAAAAATCAACCTATTTTTGGAGCAAATGTATACTTAGATGGCACTTATGATGGTGCGACAACAAATGATGAAGGTTTATTTTCTTTTGAAACTTCAGAGACAGGAACTCAAACACTCATAGTTTCATATTTGTCATACGAAACAAAAACCATTGCTGGTGAGGTTTCAACGCTTAATAATCTTCAAATAAAATTAAGAGAAGATGTTAACGCTTTGGATACTGTGGTGATTTCCGCAGGAACTTTTGAAGCCAATGATAACAGCAAAGTATCTGTTTTAAAGCCTTTAGATGTGGTAACAACAGCCAGTGCAGTTGGTGATTTTGTTGGTGCTTTACAAACCTTACCTGGAACTTCGACTGTTGCTGAAGACGGACGATTATTCGTTAGAGGAGGAGATGCTAACGAAACCCAAATCTTTATTGATGGTATTCGTGTGTTTACACCTTATTCGCCAACAGCCAATAATATTCCAACACGTGGTCGTTATTCTCCATTCTTGTTTGATGGAATTACATTTTCTACAGGTGGTTATTCTGCTGAATATGGAAATGCGCTTTCAAGTGTTTTGTTATTAAATACTATAGATGAACCAGATCAGGAAAAAACAGATATTGGTATCATGAGTGTTGGTGGAAGCTTAGGTCATACCGAAAAATGGGAAAACACCTCTTTGAGTGTCAATGCGTCTTATATTAATCTGGCGCCTTACATTGCTTTATATCCAGATAGAAATGACTGGAAGAAACCTTACGAAGGTGCTCAAGGCGAAGCCGTTTTTCGTCAGAAATTTGAAACAGGTATGCTTAAGTTTTACGCTGCCTTTGATACCTCTAATTTTGATTTAATCCAGGACGATATTAATAATCCTGATGGAGCACGTTTCAAATTAAATAACCGAAATTTTTATACTAATGCCTCATATCAAGGTATCTTAGGAAACAACTGGTCTGTACAATCTGGTCTGAGTTATACGATTGCTAAAACAGATGTTGGGATTAATGACCTTCTTGATGTTGATGACACTGAAAATTCAGCACATGTAAAGCTTAAACTTAAGAAAAGGTTCAACAGTAGATTCAAACTTAGCTTTGGTTTAGAGCATTTTATAACGGATTTTGATGAAGCCATTCAATCTGAAGAGTTTACGGGAAGTTATGGGTTTACTAACAATAATTCAGCAGCTTTTGCAGAATCTGATGTCATCTTCAGTAAAGACTTAGCGCTGAAAGTAGGAGTGAGAGCTGATAATTATGAGCTTTCAAATGAATTCAATATTGCTCCAAGAGTATCTCTTGCTTATAAAACTTCAAAAAACGGACAACTATCTTTAGCGTATGGTGATTTTTATCAAAATGCGAACAATGGGATTTTAAAGTTTAATTCACAGGTTGAAACTCAAAATACCAAGCATTATATTATGAATTATCAATATGTAAACGACGGACGCTTATTTAGAGCTGAGCTCTATCGAAAAGATTACGATAACTTGGTCAAGTTTGATACCGATTTTGAAGGTTTTGACTCTGTGTTTGATAATTCAGGTTCTGGATTTGCACAAGGGTTAGATATCTTCTGGAGAGATAATAAAAGTATTAAAAACACAGACTATTGGATCAGTTATTCTTTTTTAGATACCGAACGTGATTACAGAAATTATCCAACACAAGCACAACCTAATTTTGCAAATACACATAACTTTTCAGCAGTTGCAAAGTACTGGATTGATGACTGGAAAAGTCAGGTTGGTTTTTCTTACAATTATGCTTCAGGACGACCTTATACCAATCCGAATACCAATGAATTCCTAGGCGAAAAAACAAGGTCATTTAATAGTGTGAGCTTAAACTGGGCGTATTTAATCAGTCCACAAAAGATTTTGTATGCATCTGTTAATAATATTTTTGCCTTTAAAAATATTAATGGATACCAATATGCTAATACTCCAGATGCCAATGGTAATTTTGCTAGACGTGCTTTACAACCAGCTGCTGATCAGTTTTTCTTTGTAGGTTTCTTTTGGACAATTAGTGAAGACGGAACTGACAATCAATTAGATAATTTGTAAAAATTAGATTGCCATGTTATTGGTAACATGATAATTATCATATTTTTTCTGAGGATCTAGCAGTAACTTCATACTATAAAATTTAAGAGTTATGCAAGTTAAAAAGAACCCAGACGTAGAAGTAGGCAGAAATAGTAGTCTCTATTTTGCTGTCGGCTTGAATTTGATGTTATTGATTACGTATATCATGTTTGAACACAAAACATACGAAATCGATGCTACTGCAAGAGATATTGTGCAGGTAGAAGATTTTATAGAGGAAGATATTCCAATTGTGAATTTAAATGTGCCACCTCCACCACCTCCACCACCTCCAGCATTAGTTCCTGATGATATTAAAGTTGTTGAAGACCAGGTAGAAATTGAAGAAACCGTTATTGAGAGTAGTGAGATAGGACAGAGTGATGCTATTGAAGAATATGTGGCTAGTGTTGAAGAAGTTGAGGTTGAAGACGTAGAAGAAGATATTGAAGTGCCTTTTGCTGTCATTGAAAACGTTCCTGTTTTTCCTGGATGTGAAGGCGGAAACAAACAAGAACAAATAGATTGTTTTCAGGCTAAAATGCTCGAACACGTCAACAATAATTTCAAATACCCTGAAAGAGCACTTGAATTGGAAATGCACGGAAAAGTTTTTGTTCTTTTTGTAATTGACAAGACAGGAAAAGTGACAAAAATTAGATCCAGAGGTCCGGATAAACTTTTAGAGGAAGAGGCTGAACGTATTATTAGTCTGTTGCCTAAAATGATTCCTGGCAAACAAAGAGGTAGAGCAGTAAGTATGCCTTATAGTATTCCTATTCATTTTAAATTCAAACCTGGAAATTAAAATTGTAAAACCCAATAACTTTTTAAATGAATTAAAATCTATCAATGTCAAAATAGGTAGATTTTATTTTAAATAGACATAAGTAATGAGTTGTGAAACAGTAGGATGATCGTTTCCTACAGCGGGTTCGATGATGATATTTAAAGACTCTGAATTTTCAATATAGTTCATGGCTAACATGACTTGATTAGTGTCAATAACTCCCATATCAATCATTTCCCCGTTAACATCTGCCCACATCTGGTAATCATGTTCCTCATCTAATTCTGGTAAATATTCAGTATTAATAACGACTGATTTTTCTGTATTGTTGACATAACTAATAACTTTAGCATCAGGCATTAATTCATTTCCTTTTAAAATATATTTTTCTGTATTAGGATTATTTATAGAGGCCAACACAGATTTAGTCGTATCCAGATCGTTAGACAGATTATCAATTTTGATGTTGAGTTCATTGTTTTGATCTTCAACTAACTCTAACTGTTGTTTAGCAGTATTCCATTCAGAATAAAAATATACAGAGCCAACGAGTAATAGTCCAGAAATACTTGCTGCAATACCTAAATAGCGTTTGTAATTCTGTTTTAAAGGAATGGTTTTAGAGGCTCTATTTGAAACCTCACGCATCAACTCGTTTTTAACCGATTTCGGAGCTTCAATAGCTTGTTCAAAAGCCAAAGTTTCAAACTTCATTTCAATACGTTCTAGTTCAGCTTTTAACTCTGGATTTTGATATAAGATATCCTCTACCTGCTGTTGCTCGCTGTCATTAAGCTCACCCAACACATATAATTCAAGGATTCCTTGCTCTAGTATGTAAGTCTTATCCATCATCGTAATCCCTCAATTAAGATCATTAAAAACGATATTATTTTAATGTACGATTCTTGTAATTGTTTTAAAGCTTGTCTTATGTAAGATTTGAATGTTCCTAATGGGACATTCATTTCTTCATGAGCCTCACGGTGTGTTAGTCCATTAAAATAAACAAGTTCGATTGCTCTCTGGTGATGAGGTTCTAAACGTTTTATACTTCCTTTTAGTTTAAACTCATCAAATGTATTAGTAACGTCTTCAGTTTTATCTTTATATACACTTAAATCTTCAATTTGGATGAGGTGATTGGGTTTCCTTAAAAAGTTTAACGTTTTATTCTTTGCAATTCTGTAAGCCCAAGTGTAAAAGCGTCCTTTTTCAGCATCATAAGCATCAGATTTCTCCCAAATGGTCATGAATGTATCCTGTAGAAGGTTCTTTGCAGCGTCTTCATCTTTACACATTCTGATAATTACGCCGTAAAGTGCAGCCGAATATTTATCATAGACCAGACTCAGAGCAGTTTCATCTTTGCTTTTAAGTTTTAAAATAAGGGCTGTCTCGTCGCTCATTTATGTTAAAGATTTCACAAAATAAAACTGAGGCTCATCCAGAGTATATAATGCTGTGTAAATATAAATGAAAGTACTTCAAAAACGAAAAGAAGTATTTAAATAGTTTAACCAATACAAACAAAAATTATGAAAAAACTAGTATTTATTTTGACAACAGTGGTGGCATTGACATTTAGTAACAATGCAACTGCTCAAGGAACAATTGTAGATGTTGCCGTAGGAAATGAAGATTTCTCAACTTTAGTAACCGCTTTGAAAGCTGCAGATTTAGTGACAGCATTACAAGGTGATGGTCCTTTTACAGTATTTGCCCCAACTAATGCAGCATTTGCTAAGATTGATTCAAAAACACTCAACTCTTTATTAGAAAAGAAAAACCAAAAGGCACTAGCCAATATTTTAACGTACCATGTTGTTTCAGGAAAACTAACTGCATCAGATGTAGTAGCAGCCTTAAAGAAAGGCAATGGTAAAGTAGAATTGAAAGCGCTTAACGGAGCAACATTAACAGTTTTACAAAAAGATGGTAAAATCTGGTTACAAGACCAGAATGGAAATTATAGCGAAATTACTGCTACTGATGTTATGGGTAGCAATGGTGTGATTCATGTGATTGATAGCGTAGTGATGCCTAAGTAATTAGGAAAATTGCTATGAAAAGGAGGAAAAGCATTCACATAAGTGGGTGCTTTTCTATTTCCATTTAATATTGCAACCTATACTCGGTTTCTGATCTTTTGAAACTGGTTCTTCTTCAATTATATTTTCGATTGCATGTCTCAAATCTTTTCCTGTTACTGGTATGTCGTTTCCAGGTCTTGAATCATCTAATTGGCCACGATATACTAATTTTGAGTGCTTATCAAATACATAAAAATCCGGAGTACATGCGGCATCATAAGCTTTGGCTACTTCCTGAGTTTCATCATACAAATACGGAAATATGAAACCTTGCTGAATGGCATTTTCTTTCATTTTATCCGGACCATCTTCAGGATAGTTTTCGGCATCGTTACTAGAGATGGCTATACATTTTATGCCTTTAGAGACATAGTCTTTAGCTAATTTTGACAATTCTGCATTCACGTGTTTTACAAACGGACAATGGTTGCAAATAAACATAATAACTGTGCCTTTAATACCTTTCGCTTCATCTAACGAAACCATTTTGTCGTCTATGGTGTTTCTAAGATTAAATTCAGGAGCTGAAGTTCCCAAGGGTAACATATTTGAAGGTGTGCGTGCCATTTATTTTTGTTATTTTTAGATTATGGATAATATAATAACTTTCGAAGACTTTACAAAAGTAGATTTGCGTGTGGGAACAATTATTGAAGTCAATGATTTTCCTGAAGCTCGACAGCCTGCTTATCAGCTGACTATTGATTTTGGAGCGCTTGGTATAAAAAAATCATCTGCTCAAATTACAACATTGTATAAAAAAGAAGATATACTCAACAGGCAAATTGTAGCTGTAGTCAACTTTCCAAAAAAACAAATTGCAAAATTTATGAGCGAATGCCTGATCCTTGGAGCTGTGAATGGTAAGGATGTGATTTTGTTAAATCCGGAAGATCAGGTTGAGAATGGAAGTATAGTATCTTGATGTTGTTGAGTTGTTTATGCGTTGATTTGAAAAACTTAAATGATGTGAAATCTCGTTGTTTTTAGAATTCTTTTAGTTTTCAACTAACAACTAACAACTAACAACTAACAACTAACATCATAATTCTTCTCTGAAAAAAATAGCATTCATCAACAATTTATTGGTTCCATACCAAAAGGCTCTAAAATTTGTATTATCAGTAAACATGATAACTTTTCCAGATTTGAATCTATTCACCTTAAACGGAACAGATAAGGCTAAACTGTCTAAGTTTTGTTCTGAAACATAACCACTCAATAACGGATTTTTAGTGTATTGTAAAGGATTGTTATAGCTTTGTTTATCTGGAATTAGAAAGATGGTGTTATTTCTGAATAAGGCAATTTTATCATTTGTATAACCGAAATTAATAGGATGAGAACGATCTTGTTTAGCTTCAAAAATTGCACCACCAATGACTTGTGCACCTCTGAAGTCACCTCGTTCTTCGTAAGAAATATCTTTGGCAACCAGTGTTGTTTTTTTAAACTCTAATTTTATAAATTCATTGCGATCCAACCACCTTAGAGCATTTCTATAGGCTATTAGTGTTCCTCCATTTTGAGTCCATTTTTTTAAGTTCTCAGTCGCACTCTTATCTATGGAGCCACTCGGTACGATAATGGTGTTGTAACGACTCAAATCGGTTCTGCTTAGATTTTTAGTATCCAGCTTCGTGATAGGCATATCATAACGTTGATCAAATACATGCCAGATTTCACCAGCATCATAACTTCTAATGCCTTCGCCAACTATCAAAGCAACTTTTGGTTGTGTTAATGCTCTAAACTGATTACTTCCCAAGTCAATACCTTCAGTTAAACCAGTAGATACAGCATCAATTTGAAGGTGACTCTCTTTAGCGACTGTTTGTAAGAAATCATACAAATCTTCAGAGGACTTGTTCTGATTTTGAACAGGGATTAAAATGGTGCCATAATCATAAGTCTTACCATTAATTGTAAATTGATTCATACCAACCTTTGCTCTTAATCCACTGCTTAGAATTTCATAAAGCGCTTTTGGAGTATAGTACTCGTGCCATTCCATCAGGTACGCGTAGTTGCTTTTTGAGCTTACTGAACCAGATTGCATTTGCAGGTCTTCAATTTTTGAACCAGCAATACCAGTTGATACATCTTCGGCATAATCTAATCCGAATGCCAAAGGAAACGTCCATGCAGAAACATCATAAAATAAGCTATCCTGAAATGTGGTTCGCTTCTCAAACATGGCATTAATAAGTCGTATGTTTTTCTGATTTTTAGGAACTACGTAGCTGTACCCTTTTCGGAATTGCATTCCATTGGTTTTAAAATCACTTTTAAGTTCGTGGACATTTATTTGATGACGCTTTAAAATTTCAGCTAAATGAAACGTTTTTGCAGCATCTTTTTCATCTCCAAAAACAATAGCATTTCCATTTTCTTTTGAAGCTTCAGTGCGTGCATTTTTATAAAAGTCATGTTGGTATTGTAAAAGCTCTTTTCGCATGTGTTTACCAGCTTCCAAAGTAGAAAGAGCTGCTGTAAACTGATTTCGAATCGTAAAAGGAAACGTTATTATTCCGTTAACACTCTCTTGAATATGTCCACGAGAACTGCCTTGTTCAAATAAAATACCAATACTTCCATTAATATCTGGAAATGTTGAACCCTTTCCGTAGTAGAAGTCATCAAAATTTTCTTCAGTGTAATACAATGAACCGATTTTGTCTAAGGCTTTTGCGTGATAATTTCCTATAGCTTTGGTGAGTTCCTGATTCAGTTTAGGTGTTAAAGGATGCGTTCTTGAAGGAATACCAGGTTGAAAAAAGAATGTAGAGTTTGTTCCCATTTCATGATGGTCGGTTAAAATATTCGGCAACCATTTATGAAAGCTTCCAATGCGAACTCTAGATTCTGGTAATTGCACTGGCAACCAGTCTCTGTTCATATCAAACCAATAATGATTTGTGCGTCCACCAGGCCAGACTTCATCATATTCGCGATCATTAGGATCTGGATTTAAGTGCTGACTTTTATTCGTATTCGCCCAATAGGCAAAACGTTGTAAGCCATCAGGATTATAAGATGGATCAAACAGGATGACTGTATTGTTTAATAAGTCTATAACCTCGTTACTTTGAGCTGCAGCTAAATAATAAGCCACAAGCATCGCAGCATTTGAACCACTTGCCTCATTTCCATGAATTGAAAATCCTTGGTAAACGACAAGAGGCATATTCTCTAAATTCACATTATTGTTTTCTGTTGATGCAATATGTGCTTTTCGTATATCTTCAAGATTAGAATGATTCTCAGGCGAAGTGATAGTGAGAAGGAGCAGAGGTCTGTTTTCAAAAGTTGTGCCTCTGTTTTCAATTTGTATTCTATCAGAAGATTCAGCCAGAACCTGCATGTAACTAAAAAGCTTATCATGAGTAATGTGCCATTCACCAACCTGATGTCCTATGACTGATTCTGGAGTTGGGATTTCAGAATTATAAGTTGTATTTTGAGGAAGGTAATAGGATAAGTCTGTTGTGGTTTGCGCATGAATTGAAAAGCAGCTAAACGCAAGAATGAGTAAAATATATCTCATAGAATTTGTCATTGATTTTATAAACATGTAAAAATAAAAAAAACCGCTACGGGAAAGTAACGGTTTAAGTGTGTTTTAACATAAGAGGAGCCTATATGTCTTCGAAATTGATATCTGTAAACTTATCTGCAGAATCAGAATCATTAACAGATTCTCCACCTTCGGCTAAATCATCGTTAGTTGAAGAATAATCCTCTTTTTTGAAATCTTTTTGATGTCTTTCACTAATCACTTCGTCGCCTTTTTCATCGATGATGTAATCTGTCATTTCTTTTAAAATCTCATTAAACTCATTAAAATCTTCTTTGTAAAGGTAGATTTTATGCTTTTTATAATGGAAAGATCCATCATCATTTGTGAATTTTTTACTTTCTGTAATTGTAAGATAATAATCTCCAGCTTTGGTTGATCTTACATCAAAGAAGTAAGTTCGTCTTCCGGCTCTTAATACTTTTGAGAAAATTTCTTCTTTCTCCATCATTCCGTGATCACTCATAGCTATTTTTTAATTTTTTGAGTTGTTAGTGCTTCAAAAATCTAAAAAAAAAGCATAGCAAGCAACAAATTATTATAATTCTTTTGAGCTAAGCTGTTTCAAATAGAGTTCTTTGTAGTAGCCATCTATATTAATGAGCTGTTCATGCGTGCCGTTTTGAACAACTTTTCCTTCATCGAGAACAATAATTTTATCGGCATGTTTTGCAGATGATACACGATGACTTACGATAATTGTAGTTTTACCATGGGATACTTTTCTGAGACTATTCAGGATTTTTTCTTCCGTTTCTGTATCAACAGCAGATAAGCAATCATCAAAAAGCATAATTTCCGGAGCTTTAATCAATGCTCTAGCTATTGAAATCCGTTGTTTTTGTCCGCCAGAAAGTGTAATACCACGTTCACCAAGGTTCGTTTTATAACCATTGGTGAACTTTTTAATGTTTTTATGTACATAAGCATTTTTAGCCGCTTCAATCACTTCGTCTTCCGTAGCATCCTCTTTACCAAACATGATGTTATTTTCAATCGTATCTGAAAACAGAAAAGCATCTTGAGGTACATAACCAATACTGTCTCTTAAATTATTTAAGTTGACTTGATCTATTATTTTTCCATCGATGTTAATGCTTCCGTCCTGAACATCGTAAAGTCTGCCAATCAAGTCCAGAATAGTAGATTTCCCAGAACCTGTTTTTCCTAGAATAGCTAAGGTTTCTCCCTGTTTAACAGAAAACGAAACGGAATCTAACGCTTTAATGTTGGTGTCTGGATAAATAAAAGTAACATCTTTAAATTCGATATGACCTTCAATTTTAGATTGTTCTGTGGTGTTGTTTTTAATTTCCGGCTCTTGTTTTAAGAACTCATTAATACGTTTTTGTGATGCTTCGGCTTGTTGCACTAAATTAGTAACCCAACCAACAGTAGCTACAGGCCATGTTAGCATGTTTACATAAATTAAAAACTCTGCGATGGTACCAATATCTTTAATTTCGCCATTAATGTATTGCATTCCACCAATGTAAGCCACTAAAAGATTACTGATTCCGATTAATAAAATCATTGATGGAAAAAATAACGCCTGAACCTTAGTTAAGTCAATTTGCTTTTGCTTACTCTCTTCAGATAGAGTATTAAACGCTACATTGTTTTCACTTTCGATGCCATAAGCTTTAATGATAGAAATGCCGCTAAAGGATTCTTGAGTATAAGCCGATAAATTAGACAAATACTGTTGAACAATAGTACTTCTCTTATTTATAATTTTACTGAGTTTGTAAATTATAAATGATAAAAAAGGTAATGGTAACATGGTATAAAGCGTGAGTTTTGGAGCCACGCTAAGCATGTAAATTAAAGCCACAATAAATAAAGTAATCATGTTAAACGTATACATAATGGCTGGACCTGTGTACATTCTAACTTTGGTAACATCTTCGCTTATTCTGTTCATTAAGTCACCAGTTCTGTTCGATTTATAGAAATTTAGCGATAAGCGCTGGTATTGTTGATAGACTTCGTTTTTTAAATCGTACTCAATGTAGCGAGAGACATTGATAATGGTTTGGCGCATTAAGAACGTGAAAACTCCAGCAATAACGGCAGCTCCAATTAAGTACATGATGTTAGTTGCAAGTTCTTGTTTAAATACCTCATTGCTTATTTCATTATTTAACCCTTCAGAAATTGTGGTGATAGATTTACCGATAAGTCGAGGTGTGAATAATGTAAATATTTTAGCGCAAATCGTAATAATCACACCCAATAGAAGGCGATATCTGTATTTGTAAAAGTATTTATTGATGTGTTTTAGTTCCTTCATTCGAAAAAATGGAGCTTCAAATTGTTAACAGATGTGTAAATTATCATCTATATTTTTGTTAATACTCTAATATTGATTTATTTTTGCACGCTATTTTGTGTAAACTGCAAAGTAGCCTTCAAAATAAAAATCGCATGACATCAGATGTTTTAAGTTCTAAAGAACTTCATAAAATAGATCCAGTTTTTGGTCAGTTATCCTTTGATAATCACGAGCAAATTGTTTTTTGCAATGACAAAGATACTGGTTTAAAAGCAATAATTGGTATTCATAACACAGTTTTAGGACCTGCTCTTGGAGGTACCAGAATGTGGAATTACAACAATGAATGGGAAGCTCTAAATGATGTGTTGAGGTTGTCTCGTGGTATGACTTTCAAATCAGCTATTACAGGACTAAACCTTGGAGGAGGAAAGGCTGTTATTATTGGAGATGCTAAAACACAAAAAACACCAGAATTAATGAAGAAGTTTGGTGAGTTTGTACATTCCTTAAGCGGAAAGTATATCACAGCAGAAGATGTTGGGATGACTACTGCAGATATGGATTTAGTGCGTGAAGTGACGCCTTATGTTACAGGTATTTCTGAAAGTAAAGGAGGAGCCGGAAATCCGTCACCTATTACAGCATATGGTGTGTTCATGGGAATGAAAGCTGCTGCAAAATTTAAATTTGGAAGTGATATTTTAGAAGATAAATCGGTATTTGTTCAAGGTATTGGTCATGTAGGAGAAGCGCTTGTTGAACATTTAGTTAATGAAGGTGCCAGAGTAACTATTGCTGATATAAGCCAGGAACGTTTAGAGTTAGTAAAATCTAAATATGACGTTACTATTTATGGCGGAAACGATATCTATGCTGAAGATATGGATATTTATGCACCTTGTGCCTTGGGAGCGACTATTAACGACGATACGATTTACAAATTAAAAGCTAAAGTCATTGCCGGAGCTGCTAATAACCAGTTGGCAATTGAAGATAAGCATAGTAAAATACTTCAGGAAAGAGGTATTGTTTATGCACCAGATTTTCTAATTAATGCAGGCGGAATTATAAATGTGTATGCAGAATTAGAAAATTACGATAAGCAAGAGATTATTCGAAAAACCGAAAATATCTATAACACCACTGAAGAAATACTTATTAGAGCAAAAGCTAATAACGTAACAACTAATGTAGCTGCTCTTAATATCGCTAAAGAGCGTATTGAAACACGCAAAAGAGAACAATACAAATAATTGTCCTAACTCTTAAATTTATAGTATTTTTGCACACGTTAGTTCTAACGTTCAATCTTATAATTATTAACGCACGCACTTAAAGTTCTTTACATGCTAAACAGAAGACATATACGTATTAAAGTCATGCAAGCTCTCTACGCTTTTAAAGGGAATGAGAGTGAAGATTTAAAAGTAAGTGACAGCTTTTTGAATCATAGTTTAAATAGTATGTACGATCTTTACCTTAGTGTGCTGTCACTCATTATAGAGGTTCATAAGAAAGCAGAAGATCATCAAAATAAAACGCAAAAGAAGTTTTTAGCGACTAAGGCTGAAAAAAATCCGAATTTAAAGTTCATTAAAAATGAAGTTTTAGTAATGCTTACAAGTAATGAAGCATTACAAGCGGAATTAGAACATCGTAAATTGAATCCATGGTATTTAGATTTTGAATATGTGGACCTTACCTTTAAAGCCATTACAGAAAGTGATCTTTATAAAGACTACATGGCAACTTCAACCTCTACATTTAAAGAAGATAAAGCGTTTATAATTTCAATTTTTGAGGATATTATTGCACCAAACGACAAACTCTACGATTATTTTGAAGATAAAAAACTGACATGGTTAGACGATATTCCTGTGGTCAATACCAGTATTTTAAAACTTCTGAAAAAATTAAAGCCTTCAACTTCAGAACAACATTTTCTTCCAAAGCTTTTTAAAGATCAGGATGATAAAGATTTTGGTGTTGATTTGTTAAAAAAGACCATTTTAAATCAGAGTAGCTTTAGTGAGGAGATTGCATCTAAAACCAAAAACTGGGATTCTGAAAGAATAACGCAAATTGATACTGTTTTGATGCAGATGGCTATTTGTGAGTTTCAGAAGTTTCCGTCAATTCCTGTAAAAGTAACTATTAACGAATATTTAGAGATTGCAAAAGAATATTCAACACCTAAAAGTAGCAACTTTATTAATGGAATTTTAGATAAGATTGTTAAGGAATACAAAGCCGAAAACAAATTCAATAAAATAGGAAGAGGATTACTATAAAATCCTTTTAAAATCTAGCGTTAAGGTTCATTTTTTCATTTAAAAAAATGCTAAAAAATTTTGATTCGATGAAATTATCACTACTTTTAACGCCTTAAACAAAAACATTTAAAAGTTTAATTTAAAATTAAAGCAATGAAAAAAGTAATATTAGGATTAAGTGCACTTTGTATGGTGGCTTTTACGTCATGTAAAGAAGAGAATGCAGCAAGTAAAATTAATTCAGAAAACGTAGCTGCAGCTGCTGAAAGAGATGCAACATCTAGCGAATTTCCTGTAATTTCTTTTGAGGAAACTGAGCATGATTTCGGTACAATCGTAAATGGTACTCCAGTTGAAACTAAATTCAAATATACAAACACAGGTGATTCACCTTTAGTAGTAAGTAATATTAAGAGTACATGTGGATGTACAGTACCTTCAGACTGGAGAAAAGAACCTTTAGCTCCAGGAGAGTCTGCTGAATTTACAGTAAAATTCAATGGTAAAGGAAACAATCAGGTAAGTAAAAGTATTACCTTAACTACAAATACCGAAAAAGGTTCTGAAGTTGTAAAAATCAAAGCGTTTATTGAGCCAGATCCAAATGCGGCAGATAAAAAAGCTGGTTCAGCAACAATCAAATCCGTAAACTAAAACGTTAAAACCCATGATGGATTTACTACCTTTTGTAGCCATGTTTGCTGTGGTTTACTTCTTTATGATTGCACCTCAAATGAAACGGTGACAAGGTGATTACTAAAAGTGGATTGCACGGAAAAATTATTGACTTAAATGAGAAAGACAATAGTTGTGTAATTGAAACGATGGCTGGAAAGATTAAGTTTGAACGTTCAGCTATTTCCATGGAAATGAGCAAGAAACTCAATACTTCAGTGGCCGAGAAATAACGTTTAAAAACTATAAACAAATAAGCTCCAAAAGAAATTTTGGAGCTTTTTTATGTCTTCACTCAATAGTATTTATCAAGAATCAACGTCTTAGTTAAATAGAATTTCTTCGATTTGTTCTTAATGATATTTTTCATTAGTCTGTATTCAGAAATGCATGATTAGTTTAACTAACAACTTTACGACTTAAGAGTATCAACAATTCTTATACTTATCATGCAAGCCTACACCATTCAAAATCATTGGTGTGATTTTTTCAAGTCTGGTTAGCTTTGTAGCCTCTCTTTTTGCTTCAGAGATATAACTGCAATATTCTCTTTGCTTACCTGGAGTTAATGCTTTAAAACTTGTTTCCAAGTCTGTATGTGTTTTAAAATGTGCTTTTAATTCCTCAGGAATGTCCACTTTTTTTGTCGCACGTTTCGGTTTGATTTCTTTCCCTAATTTTTGATTTTCAATGGCTTCTTTAATATAGGCTAATACGATATTTTTATCGATGGCATCAATAGATTCAAATCGCATTTGACGTAATGCTTTGGTTTTGTTTTCCTGAGCATTTACTAGTATATTCTGTTTGTCTTTGAGAAAGACACCATTAAAAAACCAGATGCCGAAATGGTTTTTAAACGCTCCTAAACCAATTACATTTTTACCATCTAAATCATATACTGGAGCACTCCATTTTATCGATTCGTTCAGTTCTGTTTTTTGAATAATACTTCTTAATAGATCAAGAGCTTCCCCAAAATGAGAATTCGTTTCTATGTACTCTTCTACGGAATAGACTTTTTTCATAACAGATTGTTTTAATTGGGAGGATTTTCAGCAGTCAACTCAGCAATTTTACAAATCACTTCAGTAGCTTTAATCATACTTTCTACAGGCACATATTCATAGCGACCATGGAAATTATGTCCACCAGCAAATATATTAGGGCAAGGTAATCCCATATAACTCAATTGAGAACCATCAGTTCCACCACGAATAGGTTTAATTAAAGGTTCAATACCTAATTGTTTCATAGCCTCTTCAGCAATATCAACAATATGCATAACAGGTTCTACCTTTTCTTTCATATTGAAATACTGGTCTTTGATATCTATCGTTATAACTTCGCGACCATATTCAGAATTGATATCGTCTGCCAATTTCTGCATCACTTCTTTGCGAGCTTCAAAATGAGCTTTATCGTGATCTCTTATAATGTATTGCAGTATGGTTTCATCTACTTTGCCATCAATTCCATGCAGATGAAAGAAACCTTGATAACCTTCAGTATGTTCAGGAGTTTCAAGTCGTGGTAAAGAATTAATAAACGCTGTAGCGATGTACATTGAGTTTACCATTTTCCCTTTGGCATATCCTGGATGAACAATTTTTCCTTTGACATGAACTTTAGCACCTGCAGCATTAAAATTTTCATATTCCAGTTCTCCAATCTGGCTACCATCCATTGTGTAAGCCCAATCTGCTCCAAATTTTTCAACATCAAAATGATGAGCACCACGACCTATTTCTTCATCAGGTGTAAAACCAACTCTAATCTTACCATGTTTAATTTCAGGATGCTGAATGAGATATTCCATTGCAGAGACAATTTCAGTTATTCCTGCCTTGTCATCAGCTCCTAATAATGTGGTTCCGTCGGTTACAATTAAAGTATTGCCTTTATATAGCAATAAATCTTCAAAATAATCAGGTGAGAGTATGATGTTTTCAGTTTCGTTTAAAGTGATGTCTTTTCCATCGTAATTTTCAATCACACGAGGTTTTACATTGGCTCCAGTAAAATCAGGAGAGGTGTCAAAATGAGACACAAATCCAATAGTTGGAACTTCTTTATCAACATTACTTGGTAAAGTTGCCATGATATAAGCCTTATCGTCAATAGTGACGTCACTCATTCCAATGGTCTTTAATTCTTCAGCTAATTTATTGGCTAAATCCCATTGCTTTGCCGTACTTGGTGTAGTAGTGCTTTCGGGATCAGATTCGGTATCGATAGTAACGTAACTTATAAATCTGTTGATAAGGTGTTGTTTATTTATCATTATAGTGGTTTTTTCAAAATTAAAAATTCGTTCGGCAAATAGAAAGTATTGTTTATAAGTTTACACTATAAAAAAGCATCTTAAAATTAATTAAGATGCTTTTTTTTATGCAACGATGCTTATTTTTTAAACGTAAACACAGGAAGTTTAGAATGGTTCACTAAGTCCTCAGAAATACTTCCACCGAATAAATGGTTTATCCCAGTTCGACCTTGAGTTATCATACCAATAGCATCAATGTTATGTTTATCGGCATAGCCTAATATAGCTTCTTCAACATTGTAATCTGAGATTAAAACAACTTTGTCTTTCCAATCTTGACGCTTGGTTTGGGTTAAAAAATCAGACACTTTTTCTTCAATTTCATTAGTACTCTGAAAATGTGCATTAGGAAGATTGATGTGTAATAAAGTCACCTTTTTTCCAAGATTACTTAACAACTCCATAGCTTTATTTACTGCAGAAGCACTTGCAGGTGAAAAATCTGTGGCCACAACTATATGCTCAAAATCTATCGTTTTCGGTTTAGATTTTACAACCATAAGTGGTGTTTTACTGTGACGTACAACTTTTTCAGTGTTTGAGCCTAAAAACACACCATCATAATCATTATGACCTCTTGAACCCATCACAATTAAATCCGCTTTCAACTCACTGGCAACTTCATCAACTTCTTTTAAAACTTTATGATGTTTAATCATTGGTGTGACTGTGATACCTTCTAAGTAAGGTTTATCTAAAAAACTTTCAAATTTTTTATTAGTAACCATCAACATGAATGCTGTTTCTTCATTCCGTTCAGAACTTGAGGCTGAAAATATAGATTCAGAAAGTTCTAACATGTGCATGATAATAAGTTCTGAATTATGTTTTTTTGCGAGTGCTGCTGCTGTTTCAAGCGCATATTCTGAATGCTGAGAGAAATCGACAGGAATAATAATTTTTTTCATGATTT
Source organism: Algicola sp. (assembly GCA_018222875.1). Taxonomy (GTDB): domain Bacteria; phylum Bacteroidota; class Bacteroidia; order Flavobacteriales; family Flavobacteriaceae; genus Psychroserpens. The sequence continues at coordinate 9,501 of JAAEZL010000029.1, read as the reverse complement.
TTAGATTTTATTTATCCTCAAAAATAGAGAAACTATTACAGAAAAAATATGTTATTTATCATATTTTAGATGAATTATACACGTGTTAAAGTAATTAGATTCTTATTTTTGTAGTGAAAACCACACCATAATGTATAAGCTTTTAGTCCGACCACTTTTTTTTCTTTTTGATCCTGAAAACATACATCATTTCACATTTTCTCTAATCCGTTTTTCGTGTAAAATACCAGGAATTAAATGGTTATTTAAAAGAGCATATGTTGTTCAAGATCCAGCTTTAGAGCGTCATCTTTTTGGAGTGCACTTTAAAAATCCTGTTGGTTTGGCTGCCGGATTTGATAAGGATGCTAAACTTTACAATGAACTTTCAGCTTTTGGTTTTGGTTTTATCGAAATAGGAACGCTTACTCCAAAGCCTCAGGCGGGAAATCCGAAGAAACGCTTATTCAGATTAAAAGAAGATTCAGCAATTATCAACCGAATGGGGTTTAACAATGGAGGCGTAGATGAAGCCGTAGAACGTTTAAAGCTTAACAAAGGTGTTTTAATTGGAGGAAATATAGGAAAGAATAAGTTGACGCCTAATGAGGAAGCTGTTGATGATTATACACAATCGTTTAATGCTTTGTTTGACTATGTCGATTATTTTGTTGTGAATGTAAGTTCACCAAATACGCCAAATTTGCGAGCTCTGCAAGACAAGGAACCATTGACTCATCTCTTAAAAAGCTTGATGGTATTAAACCAGGAGAAGCGTGACACGACAAAAGTATCAAAAACAAAACCTATACTTTTAAAGATTGCTCCAGATCTCACCAATGAGCAATTACTGGATATTATTGATATTGTTTCAGAAACAAAAATTGATGGTGTGATTGCAACCAACACAACCATTTCCCGAGACGGATTAACATCAGAAAATAAAACGGAAACAGGAGGCTTGAGTGGAAAGCCTTTAAAAAACCGATCTACGGAAGTGATTCGTTTTTTAGCTGAAAAAAGTAATAAAGCGTTCCCCATTATTGGAGTAGGAGGTATTCATACTGCCAAAGATGCACTTGAAAAAATTGAAGCAGGAGCAGATTTAGTTCAGCTCTATACTGGTTTTATTTATGAAGGTCCGAAATTAATTAAGCAAATCAATAAAGCCATTATAAAAAAAGCGAATCAGTAACTTATTGATTCGCTTTTTTTATTTATAGTAATTTAAACCTAATTTTTCATAAACTGTATGGTGGTTGAATTATTATCTTTATTCAATTGAATAAAATACATACCATCATTTAAATGAGATACATCTATTGTTAAATCTGAAGTTTGAGAAACAGACGTATTCATAACCAGTTGACCTAACATATTATATATAGAAAGGCTATCAGGTAACGTGTTGCTATTTGACAATTTAATGGTTAGTGAAGCATCGGCAGGATTAGGAAAAGCAGTAATGGATTGACTTGTAAAATAATCTTCAACACTTAAAACAGCATTAGACATATAGCTTATTTCACCTGAACCATAATTTCCTCCAGTTACAACTGTATCACCTTCAAGAGTCGTTAGTGTATACGAACCAATGCCTTGATTACAACATATGCCATCTCCAAAGCTATCAGTGATTTCAAAAACGTAGCATTCGTTTGTATTGATGGTAAAATCTTCAGAAAAATTTTGAAAATCGTCAACACCATCAACATAAACCGGACTTTGATATAAAACAATACCATTACTGTCTTTTAAATTCCATTCGATTTCATTTGGGAAATCATCAGTAATTAAATCTAATGTAAGTTGAGTGGTATTAATGTCATTTACACCAACTTCTATATAGTTTTCATATACTCGTGTTAAGCTATTATTTCCATCAGAAATGGTTAACCTTACATCATAAAGACCATTTTCTGTATAGGTGTGTGACGGATTTTGAATGGTATAATCAATAATATCATCACCATCAACATCCCATTGCCATGAAGTAGCTCCTACACTGCTATCAGTAAAATCTACATCTAGCGTGTTTGAACATTCTCTTATGAAGTCAGCTGAAATAGCGACATTAAAACTTGGGCAAGCCAAGGCAGACCTTGATGTTTGGTATACTGCATAAATTCTTGCATATTGTTGTGGAGAGAATAGTGTACGACAATCCTTTCGGGAATAAGACATAATATTTAATGGATCCGGATCAAAAAACTGATTGTTGGCATCAATAGCATTTCCGGTATAAACACAAGACGCTGTAACGTTACTAAAACTCAATTGAGGATCAGCAGGAGTATCACAAATAAAATCTCCAGTAGTTTCACAATTAGAACCATCAACCAATTCTTCGGTAAGTGTACTGTTACTATTTCCGTGAGTGTGTGATAAAGCAAAAAAATGTCCCATTTCATGAGATAGCGTACTTCCGTTAGTCGCACAAGAGTTGTTCATTAATATGACTTCCTGACCACCTGGAAAATAAGCATAACCACACAATCCGCTTCCAGAAGAGGAACTTGTAACAGTATTTGCAAAATAGATATTAATCACATTATCAACATTATGAGTTGCTATCATTGCAGCTTCTTCATCAGTTTCAAAATCGTATAAATTTGAATCGTCGATATAATTGATGCCTTCACATAAAAAGAATTCAAGAAAAGCATTGGCATAAAAATCATTCATAATCGCCATTGCCGCATTAAACTGATTTAAAGCGAGTCCTCCAGATCCAGCATCTGTTCTGATAATGTGTGCTTTAATAGGAACAGAACTCACAGCAGTAGAGGAGCGTTGTAAAGCAAGTTCGGCAAACTCGTCTTCAAACTGTTGAATTTGAGGTAAAAGTTGTTCAAAATACGCCTGGGCTTCCGGACTCACAACTGTTCCACATTGTGGTTCTGATTGTGCATAACTAACAAAGAATAGATTAAGGAACACAACTGCCAGAATTGTGTTTTTCAACATGTGTATTTTTTTCATAACTATTTTTAGGCTAAAAAGATGACGTAAAAATAATAAAAACCGACTAAATATCTAATTTTATCGTTGAAATGCAGGATTTAATTAATTTAGCACTAGTCGTTTAGTAGAAAGCGATCCGTCTTCAAGCTGTAATCTTACCAAGTAAATCCCTTTGTTTAGACCTGACAAATCTAAAATTGAATTTGAATCTTGATTAGTCTTAGAAAACGTAAAGACTTGCTTTCCTAAGACATCAAATACAGACGCTTTTTTCAAAATGTTTGCATTTGAGGTATTCACATTAATCAATCCATTTGAAGGATTTGGTGAGACCTGAACTTTTGCCACCTCTTCATCGGCAACACTAAGCACTTGATTAAAGGAAATTGTAAGTGTTCCAATAGGTTTAGCGTTAAAAGGTCCTTGATTTATTAAATCTGAAATAGGCTCAGGATCAGGAGCTGTTGGCTGATTTGCTGACGTGTACATTTGTCCGCTATCTGTTCCGGCATCATATGGATATAGCGGAATAGTAATATCGTTCTTCCAGGAATCTCCTTCTCTTAAATTGATACTATTTACAGCAATCATCCAGTCTGGACTCGGAGCGATCATAGCAACTAAACTCAGTAAAGGAAAATCTGAAGTCACTACAACACCACTCAATGTTGCAGAGCTAATATTATCAAAAGGAGAAAATGGTTCCTGTAACCATTGGTTGGCATTACCAGTCGTGTTAATTTGATACATGACTTCAGTCATAAGTGCAGTATTGCTTCCAACTTCAGCAACATCTTTCACGCCAGTTGAGGCTAAGGCTCCCATTTCAACTAATGTATAATTACTATTATGTGTAGCACCAACAAGGTTTGACCAATGTGCGTTTCCAGGAATTGCAGCTGTACTGTTTCCGTTAACAGTATCGATAATTTCATTTTCCCAGACACTTGTAAATGTAATGTCGTAGGTAGCTGTTGATTGTGAAAAAACAGCATCTGCTTGTAAGATTGCTAAAAAAAGAATGAGCGATTTTAAAGATAACGTAAAGTTTTTCATGAGACTGCCTTTTAATATTGTATGACTTCAGTCGTAAAGACACACGAAAACTTACAGTACATCTTATTTTTTAATATTATTTTTGATGAAAATATACCACACTGAATTACGACCTTCTTATATCGTTCACGATTGCTACCTCAGTATTAGCAATTTCACCAGGACCAGATAACATCTATGTACTTATGCAAAGCATCGTAAATGGAAAAAAATCTGGATTGGCAACCGTTGCTGGTTTAATTTCAGGTTGTCTGGTGCATACAACGCTGGTTGCTTTTGGAGTATCTGCTATCATTAAGGAGAATGATTCCCTCTTTTTTGTAATTAAAGTATTCGGAGCTTTGTATTTGCTCTATTTGGCATATAAGGTATTTAAATCGTCATCTGAGTTGGAGTTAAACTCAAATCAAATTCCCAAAAAGAGCGTATTTCAACTCTTTAAGCAGGGTTTTATTATGAATGTCCTGAACCCTAAAGTATCTATCTTCTTTCTGGCTTTCTTTCCCGGATTTTTATTTAGTGAAACCCTAGCTACAGTAGCTCAATTTTATGTTCTGGGTTTCTTGTTTATGTTCGTTTCTGCTGTGATATTTTCAGCAATTGCAATTTTAGCAGGTTCTATTTCAGAATATATAAGGCAACATAAACGCATAGGTTTTTATCTTAAATGGTTACAAATTATTGTCTTTGTTGGTATTGCGTTATTAATATTTACTTCTGAAAAATAGATTTAAAAACAGAATCTTAATTACTATATTTGGGCTAAATGAATAGAGCGCTTAAAATAATCGAATGTCCCAGAGATGCTATGCAAGGCATTAAGGATTTTATTCCTACTGAAAAAAAAGTTCAGTACATTCAATCACTTTTAAGGGTTGGTTTTGACACGATTGACTTCGGAAGTTTTGTCTCTCCGAAAGCCATTCCACAAATGGTTGATACAGCTGAAGTATTATCAAGACTTGATCTGTCTACCACAACAAGTAAACTGTTAGCAATTATCGCTAATACAAGAGGAGCAAATGACGCTTGTCAACATTCAGAAATTGACTATTTAGGATATCCTTTTTCTATCTCTGAAAACTTCCAAATGCGTAATACGCACAAAACCATTGCACAATCTGTAATAACACTTTCAGAAATTTTAGAATTAGCAAATACACACAACAAAGAAGTTGTGGTTTATATCTCAATGGGATTTGGAAATCCTTATGGAGATCCGTGGAATGTTGATATCGTTGGTGATTGGACAGAACGACTGAGTAAAATGGGAGTGAAGATTTTATCGCTTAGTGATACTATTGGTAGTTCAAATCCGGAAAACATCAATTACCTGTTCTCAAATTTAATTCCGAAATATCCTGACATTGAGTTTGGAGCACATTTGCATACCACACCAACCACATGGTTTGAAAAAGTAGACGCAGCGTATAAAGCTGGATGCATGCGTTTTGATGGCGCTATTCAAGGATTTGGTGGTTGTCCGATGGCTAAAGACGAACTTACAGGTAATATGCCAACCGAAAAGTTACTGTCCTATTTTACGTCCAATAAGCAAAATAATCTCAATGCGATGAGTTTTGAAAGTGCCTACAACGAAGCCACAAAAATCTTTACAAGCTATCACTAGCAGGTGATTTCTAAATTTTAACATTCATTAATTCTTTTTGTATCAACAGGTTAGTTTGTGATTAAAAAGTTTATTTAAAATTAATCTAAATAAACTTTGTCCAAGTAAAATTCTGTTTTAAATTTGCAGTCATAAATCAACAAATTATTTATAACAAGTCTAAATAAAAACAACAAATCAACAAAAAATGAAAAAAATCGCTTTAAGTTTACTAGTTGCCTCGGCTTTATTTATATCGTGCAGTAGTGATGATAATGGCACAATTGTACTAGACGAGACTCAAGTTGTGGCTCCTGCATCTTATCAATTCGAGAGAAACGGTCAAACAACAATTAGTTATAGTGGTCAAACCACAAGAATTGAAATGGGAGAAGAACTTTTAGATGCTCTAATGGATCCTACTTTAAATGAAACTCAAATTGATGCTATGTTTGCCCATGTTGAAGGGAACACTAGTTTTTCAAATCCGGATTTAAATGCATCCGATAAAAGCATCAGAAGTAAAACAGCAGCTTCTACTGATTATTTTTCAGCTAATACGACTGCCGCAAGTGCTATAAAAGCTGATTTTGATAGTTGGATTGCTGCTCAGGTTGGCGATGTTTATCCAAACTGGAATGTAAATGCCGAAGCTGGAATTGCTGGTCAAATCCAAGAAGCTGGAGGAGGTTCAATACGTTATGTAAACGAAAAAGGATTAGAATACAATCAGGCAGTTAATAAAGGATTAATAGGTGCTCTGATGGTCGATCAAATGTTGAATAATTATTTGAGTACATCAGTTTTAGATGCTGGAGATAATAGAGCCAATAATGACGCTGAGGTTTTAGATGGGAATCATAATTATACGTCTATGGAGCATAAATGGGATGAGGCTTTTGGATATTTATACGGAACAGACAATGCGGAAATTCCTATGCTAGGAGCGGACAGTTTCCTCAACAAATATTTGTCAAGAGTAGAAAATGATGAGGATTACTCAGGTATTGCCAGCAGAATATATAACGCCTTTAAATTAGGAAGAGCTGCCATTGTTGCCAAAAATTACACAGTGCGCGATCAACAAGCCAATATTATCAGAGAAGAAATTTCAAAAGTTATTGCAGTTAGAGCAATTTACTACTTGCAACAAGGTAAGATTGCTATGAATAGTGGAAATCAAGCTGGAGCATTTCATGATTTATCTGAAGGCTTCGGATTTATATATAGCCTTCAGTTTACGCGTCAGCCAAATACAGAGATTCCATATTTTTCAAAAATAGAAGTCGATACCATGATATCTCAATTAATGGAAGGTAATGGTTTCTGGGATGTTTCAAATGAAACTCTGGACACAATGTCTCAAGATGTTGCTGATGCCTTTGGTTTATCACTTACTGAAGCAGCCAGTTAAATTATATAATTCATTTTTGAGCAGACACTATTCTAGGTAGAATGTGTCTGCTTGAGTATCTTTGCAACCTGAAAATGAAAAAACAATGTTATGATTAAGAAAATAGTATTACCCCTTTTTGTGATTGCGCTTATGTTTGCTTGCAGTTCTGATAATGATAATTCTGACAATCCAAATCAAGACCAATTTAACAGACAGGCCATGTTAATTAACTGGGCTGATAACATTATTATTCCGGCGTTACAGGATGTTTCACTTCGGTTAGATCAAATGGTAAGTGATAAAGATGAATTTTTAGCAACGCCAAATCAGAATACGTTAAACGATTTAAGAACATCGTGGCTGGAAGCTTACAAAACCTGGCAATATGTTGAAATGTTTAACATTGGAAGAGCAGAACAAATCAATTATGCTTTCCAGATGAATATCTATCCAACAAATGTTTCTGATATTCAAAATAATATTACTTCAGGCAATTACGATTTAACTAATGTTAATAACAATGATGCTGTTGGTTTTCCAGCATTAGATTATATGATTTATGGTATTGCAGCTAATGATACCGAAATACTTAATGCTTATAGTTCTGCAGCTAATGCAGACGCAAACAAACAATATCTGTCTGATCTGATTGAGCAAATGAAAGATCTCACAACCAGTGTTGTAAATGACTGGACAACAAATTATAGAGATGAATTTGTTGCTGGTACAGGAAATACAGCTACAAGCTCTACGAATAAATTAACAAACGATTATATTTTTTACTACGAAAAAGGCTTGAGAGCAAATAAAATTGGTATTCCTGCAGGTGTGTTTTCTTCAACACCATTAAATGAAAAAGTAGAAGGGTTTTACAACAAACAAGTCTCTAAAGTTTTAGCGATGAATGCGCTTGATGCTGTTCAGGATTTTTTTAATGGTAAACATTACTCAGGTAACCAGACTTCAGAAAGTTTTAAAAGTTACTTAGATTTTTTAAATACCATTAGTCAAGGTGAAGATTTAGCGTCACTCATTAATAATCAGTTTGATGAAGCCAGAACAAAAATTCAAGCTTTAGATGATAACTTTTCTTCGCAGGTACAAACAGACAATACAAAAATGACAGAAGCTTACGATGCCTTGCAAGCTGCAGTCGTGCTGTTGAAAGTAGATATGATTCAGGCAATGAACATTAGCGTTGATTTTGTAGATGCTGATGACGATTAAAGAAAAATAAAAATAAATGAGTTAAGATTCAATAGTTCAATTAGGGCTGTTGAATCTTTTTTTTATGAAATCCAAGTATCATACATATTTCAAATCATTTACAGACCCAGCACCTCTGGCAGTTTTCCGTATAGGTTTTGGTGTCATGATGTGTTTTAGTGTGATTAGATTTTGGTATCATGGTTGGATTGAAAAATTATACATCCTGCCAAAATTTCATTTCAAGTATTATGGTTTTGAATGGGTAAAATCTCTTGGTGATTACAATTATCTTTTATTTTTTATCTGCGGAATATCTGCACTCTTCATCGCATTCGGTCTAAAATACAGACTGGCAATCATCACTTTCTTTCTAAGCTTTACATATATAGAGCTTATAGATAAAACCACCTATCTTAATCATTATTATTTTATAAGTATTCTTAGCTTTTTAATGATTTTTTTACCAGCTAATGCCTACTTTTCTGTTGACAATATTTTAAAAAAACAATACATTACTAAAATTCCTAAATGGACCATCGATAGTATTAAATTACTATTAGGTATTGTTTACGTGTATGCTGGTTTGGCTAAACTTAACAGCGATTGGTTATTCAGAGCCATGCCTTTACAAATATGGTTACCATCTAAATACGATTTACCATTTATTGGAGAGAACCTGATGCAACAAGATTGGTTTCATTATGCTATGAGTTGGTCTGGAATGATATATGATTTAACGATACCTATATTGTTGCTATACAAACGTACCCGAATCTTTGCCTTTGTTTTGGTCGTATTTTTTCATGTGTTTACGAGAGTTCTATTTCCAATAGGAATGTTTCCTTTTATCATGATTGTTGGTACACTCATATTTTTTGAAGCGAAATTTCATCATAAAGTTATTGCTGTAATTAAACGATTACTGCAACCTTTCAGGACAGAAATTAAACCCATTTCAGAAACGAAATATAAGATGTCTAAACAGAAGTTTATTCTTCCGGTTTTAGCCTTGTTTTTTGTATTGCAAACACTTTTGCCATTCAGATATGTATTATATCCTGATGAATTATTCTGGACTGAAGAAGGCTACCGATTTTCATGGCGTGTGATGCTTATGGAAAAAGCAGGACACACAACCTTTAAAATTGTTGATGCCAAGTCTGGTCAATCATTTTACGTACAGAATGACGACTTTTTAACGTCTTTTCAGGAAAAACAAATGAGCTTTCAACCCGATTTTATTTTAGAGTATGCACATTATCTAGGAGATCATTTTACAGCTCAAGGG
>JAAEZL010000028.1:9042-32026 GCA_018222875.1 Algicola sp. | reverse complement strand
ATATTAAAGTCCTTGGAAAACAAGCTTTAAGTATGTTTATGGTTGGTACAGATTCTATGCAAGCGAGTCATTACATCAGTGAACATGATAAGAAAATCGCAAACAAATTAGCCTATGTTATGGCTGGTGGAGATTTATCTGAACCAACTTTAGTGAGTGAACAATACTTATTAGATCTTGAGCGTGAAGCGTTCTTATCATTATGTACTGAGCGTAAAACCTTAGAACGTATTCAGCACATGTTAAAAACTGGAAAACCGTTACGTAATTAAAATCAATAAGCCATTCGCCTTTAGCCTATCGCTATTGGCACTTTTAAATACAATTATAGATAAGCTAGAAGCCAAAAGCTTATAGCCAAAAGCATAAAAGATGAAAACAGCATATATAGTAAAAGCATACAGAACAGCAGTTGGAAAAGCTCCAAAAGGTGTGTTCCGTTTTAAAAGAACAGATGAATTGGCAGCTGAAACCATCAAGTACATGATGAAAGAATTGCCAAACTTAGATCCAAAACGTATCGATGATGTCATTGTTGGAAACGCAATGCCTGAAGGTTCTCAAGGATTAAATATGGCGCGTTTAATCTCTTTAATGGGATTAGATGTTATCGATGTTCCTGGTGTTACTGTTAACCGTTTTTGCTCTTCCGGAGTTGAAACAATTGGTATGGCAACAGCAAAAATTCAAGCGGGAATGGCAGATTGTATTATTGCTGGTGGAGCAGAAAGCATGAGCGCTGTACCGATGACTGGTTTTAAACCTGAATTAAATTACGATGCTATTGTAAAAGCTGGTCACGAAGATTATTATTGGGGAATGGGAAATACTGCTGAAGCAGTGGCCAATCAGTTTAAGGTATCACGTGAGGATCAGGATGAATTTGCCTATAATTCACACATGAAAGCATTAAAAGCTCAGGCTGAAAATCGTTTTCAAGATCAAATTGTTCCTATTGAAGTTGAAGAAACTTATATTGATTCCAACGGAAAAAAAGCTACAAAATCATACACAGTAACAAAAGATGAAGGTCCACGTGCTGGAACAAGTAAAGAAGCACTTGCAAAATTACGTCCAGTATTTGCTGCTGGCGGAAGCGTTACTGCAGGAAACTCATCGCAAATGAGTGATGGCGCAGCTTTCGTTATGGTAATGAGTGAAGACATGGTGAAAGAATTAGGATTAGAGCCTGTTGCCAGAATGGTGAATTATGCTGCAGCTGGTGTTGAGCCACGCATCATGGGAATCGGTCCGGTTAAAGCAATTCCAAAAGCTTTAAAACAAGCTGGACTTCAACAATCAGACCTAAGTCTTATTGAACTTAACGAAGCATTTGCTTCGCAGTCCATTGCAGTAATCAGAGAATTAGATTTAAATCCTGATATTATTAATGTAAATGGTGGAGCTATTGCACTTGGTCATCCTTTAGGTTGTACAGGAGCCAAACTATCTGTACAGTTATTTGATGAAATGCGTAAACGTGATATGAATGGTAAATATGGTGCAGTAACTATGTGTGTGGGAACAGGACAAGGTGCTTGTGGGATTTTTGAATTTCTTAACTAAGATTCAAGAAACAGGACTATGCATAATTTTAAAAAGCTGAAAATTTGGAATGAAAGCATGGAGTTAGTTTCAGAATCATATAAAAGTACACGAAGTTTTCCAAAGTTTGAAACTTATGGATTAATGAATCAAATGAATAGATGCGCTGTTTCTATTCCTTCAAACATTTCAGAAGAAAAATTTAAAGAACTAGAACAAAAAATAAAACAAATACAAAAAATGATTTCAAGTTTTAAATCTGGCCTAAAACTGTCTTGATTCCTGATTCTTGAATCTATTAATCTAAAAAACAATATGGAAGCAACTGAAAAAGATATCCTACGTGGAGGTCAATTCTTAGTAAAAGAAACAAAATGCGAAGACGTATTTACTCCTGAAGATTTTTCGGAAGAACAAAAAATGATGAAGGAAGCTGTCATCGAATTTAACGATCGTGAAATCATTCCTCACAAACCTCGCTTTGAAGCCAAAGATTATGCGTTAACTGAAGACGTAATGCGCAAAGCTGGTGAACTTGGCTTCCTTGGTGTTGCTGTTCCTGAAGCGTATGGTGGACTTGGAATGGGATTCGTATCGACATGTTTAACCTGTGATTATATTTCTTCTGGAACTGGTTCTTTCAGTACTGCTTTTGGAGCACATACAGGAATTGGAACGATGCCAATTACCCTATATGGAACTGAAGAACAAAAACAAAAATATGTGCCTAAATTGGCTACAGGCGAATGGTTTGGAGCTTATTGCTTAACTGAACCAGGAGCTGGATCTGATGCTAATTCAGGTAAAACTACTGCTGAATTGTCTGAAGATGGAAAAACGTATAAAATTAACGGACAAAAAATGTGGATTTCAAACGCAGGATTCTGCCGTTTGATGATTGTTTTTGCTCGTATTGAAAACGACAAAAATATTACCGGATTTATTGTTGAGTACGACAAAGACCATCCTAATGGAATTACCTTAGGTGAAGAAGAACACAAATTAGGGATTCGAGCAAGCTCTACACGTCAGGTGTTTTTTAATGATACAGTCGTTCCTGCTGAAAATATGCTTGCTGGTCGTGGTGAAGGCTTTAAAATAGCCATGAATGCACTTAATGTTGGTCGTATTAAACTGGCTGCTGCCTGCTTAGATTCTCAAAGACGTATTTTAACCACTGCAGTTAATTACGCTAACGAACGTAAACAATTTAAAACACCTATTGCTGATTTTGGTGCTATCAAAACCAAATTAGCAGAAATGGCTGCAAGTGCTTATGCTGGTGAATCTGCAACCTATAGAGCAGCAAAAAATATTGAAGATCGCATCGCTATTCGTGAGGCTGCCGGAAACTCTCATCAGGAGGCAGAACTTAAAGGTGTTGAAGAGTATGCCATTGAATGTTCTATCCTTAAAGTTGCTGTTTCTGAAGATGTTCAAAATTGTGCAGATGAAGGTATCCAGATTTTTGGAGGTATGGGATTCTCTGAAGAAACACCTATGGAAGCCGCATGGAGAGATGCTCGTATTGCTCGTATTTATGAAGGCACCAATGAAATTAACAGAATGTTATCTGTTGGAATGCTCGTTAAAAAAGCAATGAAAGGTCACGTGGATTTATTAGGTCCTGCGCAAGCGGTTCAAGAAGAACTTATGGGAATTCCATCATTTGAAACACCTGATTATTCTGAATTATTTTCCGAAGAAAAGGAAATGATTAAGAAATTAAAAAAGACTTTTTTAATGGTTGCTGGAGGAGCCGTTCAAAAATATGGTCCTCAATTAGAAGAGCATCAACAATTACTTATTGCTGCTGCAGATATTTTAATTGAAATCTATATGGCAGAATCTGCAATATTAAGAACTGAAAAGAATGCAAAACGCTTTGGTGAAGCGTCTCAATCTGCTCAAATTGCCATGGCAAAATTATATTTATATCACGCAGTTGATATCGTTGAAGAAAAAGGAAAGGAAAGCATTATTTCTTTTGCTGAAGGTGATGAACAACGCATGATGTTAATGGGACTTAAACGTTTTACAAAATATGTCAACTATCCTGATATCGTAGATTTACGAATTGAGATCGCAGAAAAAGTAAAGGCAGAAAATAAATATTGTTTTTAAAATTTAGGCTAATTCAAATTTTGTTAACAATAGAAAGCCAATTCACTAACGGAATTGGCTTTCGTTTTTTAGTATCTTTAGGCAATTAATTTTTGATTACTAATGAAACTTCAAACGCTATTACTACTCTGCCTCTGTTATTCCTTCAGTTTTTCGCAATCGAATACTGAAGTTTTTCTTTTTGATCTTGAAAACAGTGCTTCAACAATAGAAGTTAAAAACGGCAAAAACATTTCAAATAATGAAGGCTATGACAATCAGCCATCATTTTTAAACGACAGATATATTCTATTTGCTTCAACGAGAAATGGTCAAACAGACATTGCCAAATACGATACACGATACGATTCTAAATCCTGGCTCAATTTCACTCAAGGTGGCGAGTACACACCTTTAAAAATTCCGAATAAAAATGACATTTCAGCAGTTCGTTTAGATACAGATGGAAAACAGCGCTTATACAGTTATAATAGCAGTAATGGCGAATCTAAAGAGCTTATAGCAGATCTGGTTGTTGCATATTATACCTGGTACAATGAACATAACATAGTTTCGGCAGTAATTGAAAACGATAACTTAAATTTATATGTGAGCAACCTTCAGGTTGGAACAAACCGAAAATATGCAACACATGTTGGTCGTTCATTTCACAACATTCCAAATTCAAATCTGATAAGTTTTATTTCAAAAGAAAACGAAAATCAATGGCAGATAAAATCCCTAAACCCTGAAACTGGAGTTACAAAAGTCATTGCAAATTCACTTGAAGGCATTGAAGATATCTGCTGGTTGGATGGTAAAACGCTACTTTCCGGCAAAGAAAACAAGCTATTTAAGCTAAGGCTTCAACGAGATAATAACTGGAAACAAATTGCCGATTTAACACCCTATAATATCACTCAAATTACACGATTAGCTGTAAATTCAGAATCGGATAAATTACTTATTGCAGCAGATGTTAGTGACAAAACTGAAACTTCTGAAACAACCGAGGACACTTCAGAAAGTGGAAATACCAGCACAGAAACCTCCACAGATACCAAAGCCATTGAAGCTGTTGTTCAAAGAAATCTTGAGGCTTACAACGCCAGAGATATTGATGCTTTTATGAATGATTATGCAGCTGATGTAAAATTATATGCTTACCCTAACACCTTACAAACCGAAGGCAAAGAAGCCATGCGGAAAAGCTATAAGGATTGGTTTGAACGCACACCAGATTTAAGGGCATTTATTAAAAAGCGAATTGTTATTGGTAATAAAGTCATAGATGAAGAACAAGTCACTGCCAACGGAAAAATATTTGAAGCTGTAGCCATTTATGAAGTTGAAAACGGAAAAATTATTAAAGTGACATTTATTCAATAAACCCGTTATGAAATATATTCTTATCCTATTATTAGTAATGACATGGTCTTCAAAAGCACAAAACGAAGAACAATTAGAACCTAAATTAGAAAACTGCGCATGGATTGCTGGTAACTGGAAAGGTGAAGCCTTTGGTGGTCAAACTGAAGAAAACTGGAGCCAACCATCAGCAGGCTCGATGATGGCAACGTTTAAACTCATCAATGATGGAAAAGTGTCATTCTACGAAATTGAAATCATCAGAGAAATTGAAAACACGTTAATCCTTCAATTAAAACATTTTGATAGTGACCTAAAAGGTTGGGAAACAAAAAACGAAACCGTTGATTTTCCTTTAAAAGTAATCACAGAAAACAAAGTTGTTTTTGAAGGCATGACCTTTGAAAAAGTAAGTGAAAATGAAATGAATGTTTTTGTTGATATCGAAAATGAAGATGGCGAGATTCAAATTGTAACATTTAATTATAAGAAGTAAAAAACAATGAAATATTTAATTCTAGCAGTATTAGTCTTTACAAGTACTGTTGAAGCACAATCTCATAAAAAGATTTATAATATTATCGACAGTGTTTCCGCAGAACGCATAAAAAAAGATGTAAAAACCTTAACCGGTTTCGGAACCAGACACACACTTAGCGATACGGTTTCTAATACCAGAGGCATTGGTGCAGCAAGACGATGGATTAAAAAAAGTTCGAAACTATTTCTCAAGATTGCGACAATTGCTTAAACGTGTTCTATCAAAAAAACTTCGTGAAACAAGGAGCAAATGATCGCATTACAAAAGATGTTTGGGTTGTGAATGTGGTTGCCATTCAAAAAGGAACTAAGTATCCTAATCGCTATATTATGATGAGTGGAGATATTGACTCGAGAGTTTCAGATCCTAATAATTTTACGTCAGATGCACCAGGCGCAAATGATAATGCTTCAGGAATGGCCGGAGCAATTGAGGCTGCAAGAGTACTTTCTAAATATCAATTTGAAAGCAGCATTATTTATGTTGGCTTATCTGGAGAAGAGCAAGGCTTGTTTGGTGAAAAAGGATTGGCAAATCATGCTAAAGACAACAACTGGGATATAATTGGTGTTTTAAATAATGACATGATTGGAAATATTAAAGGTGTTGACGGTGTTATTGATAATAGAACCTTCAGAATATTTTCAGAACCTGTGCCTCCAACTGAAACCGATAAAGAAAGACAATCAAGACGTTTTTATGGTGGTGAAGTTGATGGTATTTCGCGTCAGTTAGCTCGATACGTTCATAAAACTGTAAAAACATATATGCCTGAAATGAACCCAATGATGGTTTACAGACTTGATCGTTTTGGTCGTGGTGGTCATCACAGACCGTTCAATGATGTTGGTTTTCCTGGTATTCGTATTATGGAAGCTCATGAAAATTACACGCAACAGCATCAGGACATTCGCACTGAAAATGGCATTGATTATGGCGACACCTTTGAGCACGTCAATTTTGAATATGCTCAAAAATTAACAACTGTAAATGCAATTACCATGGCAAGTTTAGCTTCTGCTCCACCTTCTCCGACCAAAGTAGGTATTGGTGGCATTGTTGAGCCTTCAGCAAAATTAAAATGGAATGCTGTTGAAGGTGCCAAAGGCTATAAAATATACTGGAGAGACACTACCTCTCCTACTTGGGATTATAGCCGATTTGTTGGTGATGTTACTGAATTCACCCTGGAAGGCATCGTAATTGACAACTTTTACTTCGGAGTAGCTTCTGTTGATGAGAATGGTTATGAAAGTGTTGTCGTATTTCCAAATGAAATTTTGAGAAACTAATAATGAAAAAACACATCTTATTTTTACTGTTCATGGTCTTAGTTACCATGGCACAAGGACAAGGTTTATTGTCTGAAAAGCACACAAATTTTACGCATCAGGATTCTTTACGAGGTTCTATAACTCCGCAACGTGCCTGGTGGGATTTAACGTATTATCATTTAGACCTACGTGTTTCTCCGGATGAAAAATACATCTCTGGAAAAAACACGATTCAATATAACGTGCTTGACTCCAAACAACTTATGCAAGTTGATTTGCAACCACCTTTACAAATTACCAAAGTGATTCAAAATGGTGAAGAACTTGAAGTCATTCATGACACAAATGCTCATTTTGTAAGCTTAAAAGAAAAGCAAGACATTGGAAGTATTCATAGTATTGATGTGTATTACGAAGGCTCACCAAAAGAAGCAATTAAAGCGCCTTGGGATGGTGGTTTTTCATGGAAAAAAGATGCCAATAACAATCACTTCATTGCAACATCATGCCAAGGTTTAGGTGCCAGCGTGTGGTGGCCAAATAAAGATCATATGTATGATGAAGTGGACAGCATGCTTATAACGGTTACAAATCCTAAAGAACTGACTAATGTTTCAAATGGCAGATTGCGCTCTAAAACAGAAAATGATGATGGGACTGTTACTTCAAACTGGTTTGTAAATAATCCCATCAATAATTATGGTGTGAACGTGAATATTGGTGATTATGTGCATTTTTCGGAAATCTATGATGGTATGAATGGTAAATTAGACATGAATTACTATGTGCTTCGTGATCATCTTGAAATAGCCAGAGAACATTTTAAACAAGTCCCGAAGATGATGGAAGCTTTTGAGCACTGGTTTGGTCCTTATCCGTTCTATGAAGATGGCTATAAACTGGTAGAAGTTCCATACTTAGGAATGGAGCATCAAAGCTCAGTGACTTATGGCAATAAGTTTATGAATGGTTATTTGGGAAGAGATTTATCACGTACAGGTTGGGGTTTAAAATTTGATTACATCATCATTCACGAGTCTGGTCACGAATGGTTTGCAAACAATATAACGTATAAAGACATAGCAGATTTATGGATTCATGAGAGTTTTACAACCTATTCAGAATCCCTTTATATTGAATATTACTTCGGAAAAAATGCAGGTGCAGCTTATGTAATTGGTCTGGGAAACAGAATTGATAATACGACACCTATTATTGGTCATTACAATGTAAATCAAGAAGGTTCAGGAGATGTGTACGCCAAAGGTGCAAATATGTTACATACGTTACGTCAGTTAGTTGAAGATGATGAAAAATGGCGACAGATTTTAATTGGTCTGAACACAGATTTCTATCATCAAACGGTTACTTCTGAAGCTATTGAAACGTATATAAGCGAGGAATCTGGAATGGATTTGAGTCGTTTTTTTAATCAGTACCTGAGAGATTCCCGAATTCCTGTATTGAATTATAAAATTGAGGGAAAAGAATTAAAATATCGATGGACCAACACTATTGATGAATTTGATATGCCTGTAAGAGTAAGCATAAATGGTAAGAAACAATGGTTATATCCTACAGCAGACTGGGAAACTTTAGATTTAGAATCTGATACTATAGATTTTAAAGTTGATGAAAATTTTTATATTGACGTTCGAGAACTATAACACCAATGGAAACCACAGAACTTTATTTTAAAACTGATGTAGCATGGCGAGAATGGCTTCATGAAAATCATAAGTCTTCAAATGGCATTTATCTTATTTTTTATAAAGTTGACCACGAAAATGAATCTATGCGATGGGAAGATGCTGTAAAAGTTGCACTATGTTATGGCTGGATTGATTCAACCGTGAAAAGTTTAGGCAACGGAAAACGCAGGCAATATTTCTGTGAAAGAAATGATAAAAGTGTTTGGAGTGCATTGAATAAAAAATACATTAAAGAACTCACTAAAGCTAAATTAATGCACGAAAGTGGTTTTTCAAAAATTGAAATTGCCAAACAAAATGGTAGCTGGACTGCATTAAATGATGTTGAAAATGGTGTCATTCCCGAAGAATTAAAACTTGCATTTGATAAAAACCCTCAAGCCTTTGAGAACTACAACAATTTTGCCCCTTCCTATAGAAAAAGTTATTTATATTGGCTGAATCAAGCCAAACGAGAAACAACTCGTCAAAAACGAATTACTGAAATTATTAAACTTTGTAAACACAATATCAAAAGTAGAGACAGCTGGTAACACTATGAATAGCAACGTTTTTTCAATTGGTTTATTAGACCAGTATCACCTTCAGATTCCTTCAGAGATTGCAGAACCTTTTATCGCCAATAAACAGAGTCGCGTAAAAGTTAAAGCCACTTTTAACTCGAATAGTATTGAATTTTATGCAGCTCTCAAAAAAGATAAAAACACCGATGATTACAAAATGATGTTTGGAAAACGTCTTCAAAAAGCATTAGGTGTATTGCAAAATGACTATTTCCAATTACAATTGTCTGAAGATACCTCAAAATATGGTGTTGATATGCCAGAAGAATTAGATGCTGTATTTCAAACAGATCATGAAGCCTTTACTATTTTTGAATCCTTAACACCAGGAAAACAAAGAAGCATTATTTACACCATCATAAGAATTAAGAACACACAAACCAGGATTGATAAAGCCTTAATCATGTGCGATAATTTAAAACGAGGTGAAACTAATCCTATGAAACTTTTCAAATAAAACGGTTTATTTCAACTAAAAAAGGAAGCTAAACACTTCCTTTTATATTTATAGACCACTTATAAAACTTCCGTAAGGATCTTTAAACTGAATCCCTTCTGTAAAACGAAACTTGCTCAATTGCTTAAATTCAACTAAAGCCCAAAGCACGAATTCTTTTACAAAATAGCTGTCTTCTTTCCCAATATTTGGCTGGTATTTACCCAGCAAATCATCAAGTGGAGAAATAGCATCTAATAAATTTTTATATTCTTTATCTCTTAAATCGTCTAAGATTTCAAAACCATCCTTTTGATTAAAAAACCAGGATACAATATCATCATAAGGTGTTTCATCGGTATCTTTCTTTAACTTTTCTATCTTCGGAAAGAATTCCGGAAACAAACTTTTTACAGCTTCACCAATCAAATTATAAGCAACAACAGCTGCTCCTTCCTGTTCACCTTCATAAACCAATTCAACCTTTCCTGTTATTGCAGGAATGATACCAACAAAATCTCCTAACCGAAGCATCGTTTGTTTATCTCCTGCTAACAAAGCTCTTCGCTCAGCTGTACTCAGCAGGTTTTCTAAAGCTGTGATACTCAAACGAGCACTCACACCACTTTTAGCATCGATGTATTCGCTTTCTCGTGCTTCAAATACAATTTGCTCCAGTAAATCTCTGGCCAAATCAGGAACAGTTACAGTATCCTTCTGACTTTCAACCAGCTTTGCTTCCTGCTCAGTAATTAAGCGTGCTGTTTCAATATCGACCGGATAATGTGTTAAAATCTGACTTCCGATTCTATCTTTTAAAGGTGTAACAATACTTCCTCTGTTGGTATAATCTTCAGGATTTGCTGTAAAAACAAACTGAACATCTAATGGTAACCGTAATTTGAATCCTCTAATTTGAATATCACCTTCCTGCAATATATTGAATAAAGCCACCTGAATTCTGGCTTGTAAATCTGGCAATTCATTAATGACAAAAATACAACGGTTTGCTCTCGGAATCATTCCGTAGTGAATCACACGATCATCTGCATAACTTAATTTTAGGTTAGCAGCTTTTATTGGATCTACATCACCAATTAAATCGGCAACTGTTACATCTGGAGTTGCTAATTTTTCAGCAAAACGCTCACTTCTATGCAACCAGGAAATAGGTGTATCGTCTCCTTTTTCTGAAATCAATTCCGTTGCAAATCGAGACATTGGATTAAAAGGATCGTCATTAATTTCTGAACCTTCAACATAAGGAACGTATTCATCTAAAAGATTGAGCATTAAACGTGCGAGACGTGTTTTTGCTTGTCCGCGTAATCCTAATAAATTGATATTATGTCTTGATAGTATAGCGCGTTCTAATTCTGGTATTACAGTGTTTTCATAACCATGAACGCCTTCAAAAGCGGTTTCTTTATTTTTAATTTTCTGAATCAGATTATCTCTTAATTCATCTTTTATAGTTTTAGATTGATAACCTGATTCTTTTAAGGCTCCTAATGTTTGTATTGTTTCTCTTTTCATATTGCTATTTTGCTTTTTTTATAAACACCTTGTAGCTGACTAAGTATTCAATTCAAGATGAGTTTCATTTAAAATTGTCTTTGATTTCCATAAACACAGATGCTAAATTGTCAAATACCATTTTATTTTCTTTCAACTTTTTATTTAGTACTAAAAACGATATTACTTGCTCTCCTCTTTAATTAAAGAGGAGAATGAATTCTGATTATTTTTTTAATCAGAAGAAAGAGGAGTTATATACTTTTACATGTTAATGCATTAAAAATATGAATTATAACCCTCCGAATTTTCCTTCTGAAAATCCACCTCCATTTTAAAAAGTGAGGAGCAAGTTCAATTCTTATTATTTATTAGCCTTTAATTCTTTTTTTTCTGTTTGTTTCATAGTCTTCAAAAATCATTTCACCTAATCCTTTTAAACCTGTATAAAAAGCCTTCCCTTGATTAGCTCTGGTAAATTCCTGAACAAATTGCATCAAGTATCGATCTTGAGCAATCATAAATGTGGTAATTGGGATGTGTAACTTTCTGGCTTGTTGTGCCATTGCATAACATTTATTGGTGATGTGTGGGTTAAGTCCGTTACTATCTTTATAATATTGTCCGTCAGGTAGTCGTAAACAACTCGGCTTACCATCAGTAATCATAAAGATTTGCTTGTTTGTATTTCGTTTTCTTCGGAGTAAATCCATTGCTAATTGTAAACCAGCAACCGTATTTGTATGGTAAGGACCAACTTTGAGATATGGTAAATCTTTAATTTCAATCTGCCATGAATCATTTCCGAAGACAATAATATCTAATGTATCTTTTGGATAGCGCGTGGTAATCAATTCAGCCAAAGCCATAGCGACTCGTTTTGCTGGCGTGATTCGATCTTCGCCATATAAAATCATACTATGACTAATATCAATCATAAGCACAGTACTCATTTGAGATTTGTGCAAGGTTTCTTCAACAACCAAATCATCTTCAGTGATATTAAAATCGCCAATTCCATGATTTATTTGAGCATTTCGTAAACTTTCAGTCATTGACACTTTATCCAAGGCATCACCAAACTGATAATTTCTAAAATCGCCAGTGTGCTCATCACCTATTCCCGGACTTTTACTCTTGTGGTTTCCTTGTCCGCTACGTTTTATTTTTCCAAAGATATGCTCAAGAGCCTGCTGACGGATGGCACGTTCGGTTTTTGCAGTTATGGCCATTCCTCCTTTTCCATCAGGATCAATTTCCTCCTTAATGTAGCCTTTCTTTTTAAGGTCTTCAATAAAATCATCAATGGTGTATTCGGCAGTCGTTAACTCATACTCCTTATCGAGTTCTCTGAGCCAGGAAATGGCTTCATCAAAATCTCCAGAGGTATGTGTTATCAGTTCTTTGAAAATTTCAAAGAGCTTTTCAAAAGGAGATTGATTAGGTGGTTCATAAGGTTTAAAAACAAACCCCTTTTTTAAATTATTCGTTTTTTTCATAGCACTATAAAAATAAGGCTTTTTAAACTGAAAAATATTAAAGCAATTATAAATTAATAGCTGCTATTTAAATTTTAAATAAGACAATTAACTCTTATATGAAAAAAATTTCGGATATTTGTATAAAATAATACCTCATGTTTTCAAAAGCCTGTGAATACGGAATAAGAGCCTCAATATTTATTGCGAAGAATTCTCGTGAAGGAAGACGTGTAAGTCCGAAAGAAATATCCAAAGAAATTGATTCTCCTCAAGCATTTACCGCTAAAATATTACAAGACCTAGTTAGACATAAAGTCATTAAATCTGTACAAGGTGCTTATGGTGGATTCGAAATTGATAAAAATAAGATTGCCAGTATTAAATTATCTCAAATTGTTGAAGCCATCGATGGTAATGGTATTTATTTAGGTTGTGGCTTGGGTTTAAGAGAGTGTAATGAACATCATCCTTGCCCTATGCATGATAAATTCAAATCTATAAGAAATGATTTAAGAGACATGCTTGAAACCACAAATTTAGAAGAGTTGGCTACTGGCTTAAAAAATGGAGAAGCCTTTTTGAAAGTTTAAAAAAATTTGAATATAAATAGGATAAAAATATCCGAAATGAATATAAATATGGAAACAATAGAAAAAAAGTCGCATAAAGAAATAGGTCATTTTGTTGCAGAAGATTACAGAACTGCTGCAGTTTTTTCAAAATACAACATTGACTTTTGCTGCAATGGCAACAGAACAGTTGAAGAAGCTTGCGACAAAAAAGGAATTGATAGTTCGATGATAATGGATGAAATAAATAGAGTTTTAAACAAAGAACAAGGTGAAACCATAAACTATAAATCTTGGCCTTTAGATTTGTTAATAGACTATATCGAAAAGAAGCATCACAGATATGTAGAAGCAAAGATTCCAGTGATAGGTCAATTTTTAGATAAGTTATGTCGTGTACATGGTGAGCGTCATCCTGAATTACATAAAATCAATGAATTATTTACAGGTTCTGCAGGTGATTTAACATCACACATGAAAAAAGAAGAAATGATTCTTTTTCCTTTTATTAAGCAATTAGTAAAAGCGAAATTAAACTGTGGCGCTGTAAAACCGCCACATTTTGGCACTGTAGAAAACCCAATAACGATGATGAAGGACGAACACGATAATGAAGGTGAGCGTTTCAGAAAAATTGCAGAACTCTCAGATAATTACAATCCACCAGCAGATGCCTGTAATACTTATAAAGTGACTTTTGCCATGTTGGATGAATTTGAAAAAGATTTGCATTTGCACATTCATTTAGAAAATAATATTCTTTTTCCGGAAGCCATAAAACTGGAAAAATTATTTAGTTGATAGATTTAGATTAATAGCTTGGTTTTAAGTCGAAGTTACACTTCTCTTGAGTTACTTAACCTACTGTAATCACTGTTCTTTTTTCGAGGGAAACAACAGGAGTTACATTATTTTAAACCAGGAGAAGTGTTCTTTTTTTTATACCTTTAATTAGTTTCATTAGACACAGATCAAAATGCAGAAAAAACTTATTATTGTTTGCCTTCTAAACTTTTTAGTAGCAGCTTTAATGGGTTTGGCGTTGCGCTTTTCATTTATAGATTCTATAGGAATTAACTATCGCTATTTAACGCATGCACATTCTCACGTAGCCATGTTGGGCTGGGTGTATTTAATGTTGTATGTGTTTATTATTCACTACTTCATCCCTGAAAAAAGACCAGTTTATAACCGTTTATTTTGGCTGACACAAGTCGCTGTTATAGGTATGATGTTGAGTTTTCCATTTCAAGGGTATGGTACTATTTCTATTTCGTTTTCAACATTACATATTTTATGCAGTTACTATTTTGTGTATTTAATATGGAAACATCACAAAACTGAGTCTATAGTAACCACTTTACTTTTAAAAGCTTCACTCCTGTTTATGTTTTTATCAACATTAGGCGTTTGGTGTTTAGGTCCAGCTGTTGGACTGTTAGGCAAAGCTTCGGCATTTTATCAAATTGCCATTCAGCACTTTTTACATTTTCAGTTCAATGGCTGGTTTTTATTTGCTGTGATTGCTATCTTTTTTCATCAATTACAGATAAAAGACAGTCTGTTATTCAGACGCTTTTTTAAGCTGTTAGTTGTTTCAACAATACTCACTTTAGCCATGCCTGTTCAATGGTTTGTTCCTAGCTCAGTTCTCTTAGCAATTAATGCTGTTGGTGTACTTTTACAAGGTATTGCCATTATCTATTTTTTTAAGCTTGCACTAATTCAGATTAAAGATTTTAACACATCATCCTCTAAAA
Organism: Algicola sp.; assembly: GCA_018222875.1. Lineage (GTDB taxonomy): Bacteria > Bacteroidota > Bacteroidia > Flavobacteriales > Flavobacteriaceae > Psychroserpens. Next base: position 17,159 of record JAAEZL010000028.1, on the reverse strand, counting down.
TTTTAAGGCATTGTTTAGGGTTTGCTTTAGTATGTCTGGTAATAAAATCGATTCTGCAACTGGTCTCCATAATTCCCGGATTTACTGAAGACCTATACCTTCATCGTAACTTTGTTATAGGTTTTATTCATTTACTTATGCTAGGTGTTATCACTGGTTTTTTGTTGGCTTTTATACTGAAAAATGATTTGGTAACTCTCAATAAGACTTTAACTTTAGGCATATGGAGTTTTTTATTAGGATTTGTTTTAACTGAAACAATTTTGCTAATTCAAGGCATAAAGTTTTACTTCGGAAACGGTATACTTCCAAATTATTATGTATTATTATTTACAGGCAGTATATTATTACCTCTCGGAATTTCACTCCTACTTTTAAACCTTATTACAACACATGAAACATAAGCCACTAAAACGACATAAAGCATTGCAACCTTTGAGCAGAGAGCATCATCAAGGTTTATTATTATCATGGAAAATTCGAACTGGTTTCAAAAAAAACATCGAACCAGAACGCATAAAAACTTATGCCAATTGGTTTTTTGAAAACCATCTGATTCCTCATTTTGAAATTGAAGAAACGCTAATCTTTCCTATTCTGGAACCAGAGCATGAACTCATAAAGCGAGCATTAGCCGAACACAGACGTTTAAAACGTTTGTTTACCGAAACTGAAAACGATACTAAAACTCTAATTAAAATTGAAGAAGAATTAGAACAGCATATCAGGTTTGAAGAACGCATTCTTTTTCCAGAAATCCAGAAAGTAGCCACAGAGGAACAATTACTTCATATTGAAAACGTACACCAACCTGATAGCTTTGAAGATAATCTGGTTGATGCATTCTGGACCTAAGCCTTATTGTAAAACAACAGACAGATTCAAATAAAAATTACGTCCTTGCCTCGAAATATTATTCCAATCAGTAAAGGTAGAATACTTAGCATCTAAGAGATTTTCAATTCCGTATTTTAAAACAAACTTAGTACTGTCAGCAAAAAATACAGAACCAAAATTTAGATTTAAAATCCCATAAGCTGGCGTTTCATCTTCTCCATAAAAACTGCTGTATTGACTTTGGTTTCCATTTCCTTCTAACTGAAGTGCAGCATTAAACTGTTTGGCTTTATAGTTAATTACAGCCTTTTTGGTCTTCTTTTTGAATACATAAAGTTTTAGCAATAAACTCCTGATTAATTAAGAAATCACCAATAATAGCCAGCGTACTTATATTATGAGCAAATAATATAAATACCAAAACAAAGGCTGTTATTTTTCTAACTATTAGTGGTATCACGATACAAATTTAAATACTATGCTCTCTTAAAAATATGATTATTATCATAACTGAAAATGCTCAAAATACGCTTGAATTAAAGCTTCCAAATTCTCAACTGCACGTTCGCTTTTAGCTTTATGATCTTCTTCTCTTAATATTGAAATTTCATCAAGCATAGGAATTAACACAACATGTAACTGATCATGTGGTTCACCTTTCATACTGCAATTTTTTATGATATAACTTGTTTGTTTAGAAAGGGTTTCACCTAAACCCTTATAATCTGACTTCTTATTTTTTTTAAATTCTGAAATAATAGCATCCATTTTTAATACACCTTCGTGTGTTTCAGCATTAGCAATCCATTTTTCATTCACATTCAGCTTAAGTGATAAGGTATCGAGAATGGATGTTGTTTTAACATCAGAATCCTGATCTGAAGTCACTTGTTTTACTTCAGACTTACAACTAAGGATGACCGTTAGAAGGCATACAATTAAAAAACTTCGTTTCATAGTAAAGGAATTAAAATTAGTATCAAAAGTCTTTATGTTTTGACTTAAATACTATTCGTAATACTGGTAACACCACCCAAATTGTTAACATCACCAAAGACACAATAAATCCAAAACTTGTTCCAAAGAATTGCTTAAAAACAGCTCCTGTATATCCCAGTAATGCCGAAATATCTAATTTGAGTAAAATTAAAGTTCGTGATAAATCTATAGGATTTAACATGGTTCCTATCAAAGACAATTTGTCTAAAGGATAGTCTTCAAACATAATCAAGGTCATTAAAAATAAGCCATCATAAATTATAGCTAAAAACAGCCATAACAGAATGGCGTAACCGAATCCTTTGATTTTATTTTCATTTGACAAGGCAATATTAAACGCTAATGCTGTAAAAATTAATGTTAGAAATGTTCCTGTAATCAGTAGTAATGAAAAATCCCAAATGGCATTGCTTTCAAACAAACCATAGAATACAAACGGAATGCCTAATCCGAGAACCAGGCTAATCGATAATGACAAGGCAACTCCTAAATACTGACCGAGAAATATTGAAGACCGTTTTAATGGTTGTGCCAAAAGAAGCTCAGTAAACTCTTTAGAATTATAATAATACATGACACCGAAAATGGTTCCTATTAATGGCACTAAAACGATAATCACGTTCATTAAGGTAATAACAGCTTTAGATAAATCATTGTTTAAAAACAAAAGCACTATACCAAGCAATAAATAAAATGCAAAATACACGTAGCTCCAGCTACTTCGCATTAAATCGTAAAAACTATATTTTAATATTTTAAGCATGATTGTGAGTTAATATAGACGCAATAGCATGCTCGAAATCAGGCTGATTGGTCTTGGTTTTTAATTCTGAAATTGAACCTTTAAAATAAATTTTACCTTCTAATAGAAATACAATTTCATCTGAAACTTCTTCAACAAAACTCATGATGTGTGAGGTGATTAAAATGGTTTTCCCTTTTGCTTTTTCAGCCTGAATTAAATCCTTCAAACGTATTAAAGAAATAGGGTCTAAACCTGTTGTGGGTTCATCTAAAATAATCAACGGACTATCAAACATAAAGGTTAAAACGATATTTACTTTCTGTTTTGTTCCTCCTGAAAGTGTACCCAGTTTTTTATCTAGAAATGGTTCTAATTTAAAAAGTTCGATTAAGCGGTCATCTTCATTGGTATGCTGACGTAAATCTTTAATCATCCTGATTAACTCTTTCACTTTCAGATTACTTGGAAAATTAGCAATCTGAGGCAGATAATCTATTTTATGTCGGTATTCAGAACTTTTCTTGATGTTTTGTCCGAGTACAGTTATCTGACCTTGATCTGGAATGACCATGCCGAGAACAGATTTAATTAATGTTGTTTTACCAGAACCATTTGGTCCCAGAACCGCGAAGATTCCTCCTTCGTCGATATTTAAATCCAAGCCGCTCAGTACGACATTTTTTCCAAATTTTTTATATAGATTCTGAATACTTACCATGTTATTTTCTTTGTTAATGGATTATGGTCTAAAAGATTATCTGGCGTAAATACTGGAGATACTTTTTCTGAAAAGTCAATAATATCTATAAACATACTACGCAACAAAATGATGGTTTCCGGTGTACGATTTACGATGTACGAAAATAATTTAACAGGTCTGTAAGGTACATCTCCAACACCATCTTTGTCTAAGTCATAACCTGTGTAATTGCTCCAGAAATTTCTATCAAATTTATTGTCGTTAATCTTACTGTTATAGGCAATATCAAAAGAATTATATAAAAAATTATTTTCAGTAAATGTATTTCCGTAACACGCGCCTTTCACTTTAACTGCCCAACCGTTATTTTTGAAATTATTGTGTTTATAGACGATTCTGTTTGAGCCTTCAATATTAATCCCAATGGTATTTTCTTCAAAGGTATTGCCAATAATTTCAGAATCATTTATTTCTTTCAGTAACATTCCGTAGGAAGCCGCTCCCCAATTTTCTTTGAATATATTGTTATACATTTTAATTTTTTTGGAAAACATGACTGCAACACCAGCTCCATTATTTTCAAATGTATTATCCTGATAGATATCATCATTAGAAAACATAAAATGCAAACCATAACGAACATTTAATGCGCTCACGTTATTTTTAATTAGGCAATCATCTGAAAATTCTAAATAAATACCATCGCGAACATGTTCAACATAATTATGTTCTATTTCAATATGATTACTATACCAAAGCTGTATTCCGTTTCCGGAGTTGTATTCTTCAACAGCATCACCAATAATCTTGTTATGAAAAACTTTTCCGTAGTTTGATTTCTCGATATATATTCCGAAGAACAGCTTTTCCAACACTAAATTCTTAATCACAAAATGTTTGCTTTTTCTCACACGAATAGCAGCATAATCCTCAGTATAACTTGTGCCAACGTTAATGATAAACAAACCATCGACTGTAACATGATCTGCTATAATTGTAATAATCTCTCCTTTTAATTCACCATCAATGACAGGATAGTTTTCACCAATAATAGTCAGTGGCTTATCCACTAAAATATCGTGCTCTTTATAAGTGCCTTTTTTTACCAGTATGGTATCAAATTCTTTAGCTTGTTTTATGGCTTCTCCTAATGTTGAAATAGGGCAACTTTCACAAACCTCCAATTGATATGCATAACCAATGCTGGTCATTAAAATGACTGATAAAAAAGTGACTAAAGTTTTCATGATACTAGTCTTTAAATTTAGCTAGTAATTCTGTCCAGTTATACAGTGTGCCTCCTTTATCTGCCTGCATTGTTTCGGCATCTGCTTTTGTTTTGAAAGCGGATAAAAAAGCTCCCATCGGACTCGGAATATTTTCACTTATTAGGAATGTGGCTTTGGTAGCATCAATTAACGCTTCTGGTGTCATGTAGTCATTTGACAAATACAATGCTATTTCAGTAGTATCAAATTCATCCATAAAATTGATCATACATTCGGTAGCATCAAATTTATAGACCTTTCCTTTTTGGGTAACAATTTCAGCAGCATGAACTTTATCAACGATGGTCATTTTACAGAAGTGACAGCCATCATTACCATAATCTATGGGTTTTGGTGATACATTACAGCTAAAGAAAAGCAATAGCAATGCAATGAGTAAATAGTGTTTTAGTGTTTGCATGATTTTAGTGTTTTAGTGTTTTTGATTGTTTTCTACATAATCTACGACTTTATATGATTTTTCTTTCCGATGATGTAAGCTACAAATCCTCCTATTATTCCTAAAGCTAAAAATAAAGCACCAAATTGAGGATATGAATGTGCTCTGAAGTTTAAGATGTCCTTACTTCCAAAAAGTGGTGGTTGAAATCCCATTTGAGAACCATCTGGATTGGTAAATTTCATGATTGCTTTCGGATCGAGATCATGACCGTAATCATGTTCCCATAAATAAAAATCATACATACCAGCAGCACTTAAAACAACCATTAAAATAAACCAGCCTAAAAACCATTTGTAATTTCCTCTCCAAGCAATTAACAAGCCTAATATACTTGTAATGATAATTCCTGCAGGAAATATTTTAAACTCAGGAATAGCGTCTGGGATATATTTCATGCCAACATAATGATTCATCAGGTTGATATTTTTGATGTCATGTGGATTGGCATCTGAAAAGTCATTGATATGAATATACATACCCAAAGGTGTAGGATACTGAGGTGCTTCTAAAGTAATTTTCCATAAGGGAAAGAGAAATAATCCTAAAGGCAGAATAGCTGCCAGGAACATAATGATATTAGACTTTTTCATCTTAAAAAGATTTAGTATTCTCATAGTGTTTTAAAAGAAAGGCGAGAGCGAAATTTTGACTCTCGCCTTTGTATAGGAAAATAAACACTAAAACAAAATTTTCCTAGACTGGTTATTCAATATCTTCTCCTAATGACCATTTTAAAGGTATGTCACTATCTGCAGGAGATACTCTTATATAGCCTTGCATTTCCTGGTGTAACGCTGAACAGAAATCTGTACAATAGAATGGCCATACACCTACTTGCTTAGGCTCCCATAAAGATGATTTTGTTTGACCTGGCATAATTAAAAGCTCAGATGTGTTTTGACCTATGATTGCGAAACCATGAGGTACATCAAAATCTTGTTCCAGATTGGTAATATGGAAATATACCTTATCTCCAACCTTGATACCTTCTATATTATCAGGTGAAAAGTGACTTCTGATAGTCGTCATATAAATATGGACTTCATTACCTTTACGCACCACTTTAGTATCATCATCAGAAAAAGCTGCATATGGATGTTTGTTCTCATCTAAATTATATATTTTTTGAGAACGTTCTTTAATAATATCAGCTCGCATTGCAGCTGCATAGTGAGGCTCACCATGTGTTGGAAAATCTAAAAGCAATTCCATTTTATCTCCTGAAATATCATAAAGTTGTGCACTATGCTCTAACTCAGGACCAGTTGGTAAGTAACGGTCTTTCGTAATTTTATTCATAGCAAACATATATTTCCCCTGAGGTTTTCTTGAGTTTCCTCCAGGAATAGTTAAGTGACCAACAGAATAAAATGTTGGTTGTCTGTCTAAAACTTCCCAGGTTCCTACTTTCCATTTAACGACTTCTGAAGAAATGAAGAAGGTTGTATATGCGTTTCCTTTATCGTCAAACTCGGTATGTAATGGACCTAATCCTGCTTGCTCTACAACGCCTGCTAAAACATCTTCAAAATTTAAGATAGGAATACCGTAAGCGTCTCCGGCAAATCTCTCATTCGCAATAGCATCTAACATTTTAGTGAATGAATGCACTGTTAAGTTAGCTGATAATTTACCATTACCAACAATATATTTACCAGTTGGATCCACATCACATCCATGAGGTGACTTAGGTGTTGGTAATAAATAAACTGCACCTGGAACCTCAGTTGGATTAACCACTCGAACTTCTTTTTTCATTGTAGATGTTGCCATATGCGTGGTTTCATCATATACGTTATGTGCATAATTGGCTGGCATCATTTTTCCACCTCCATTATTGACATACTCTTCAATTTTTTTCCAGTTGATCGCTGCAATAAAGTCTTTATCATTTTGAGACGCATTTACTTCTAAAAGTGTGCTTGCCTCTTCTGAATTATATGTTGAAAAGAAGAACCATCCATGAGAATCTCCTCGACCTGGATGTGCTAAATCATAATTAAAACCTGGCATTAGCACTTGAAATTTTATATCCATGTGACCGTGTTCTGGCTCTACACTGATAAATGATAATGCACCTTGAAAATTTCCTTTATACTCACTAATTGGCATATCACGTTGTGGAACTGGTACAGAAAAACGTGTTCCAGCGACCACATATTCAGTATTTTCAGTCACAAAAGATGAACTATGATTACCAGCACTGTTTGGAACTTCTATAATTTCAGTAGTTTCGAAGGTCTTTAAATCAATTTTAGCGATTCTTGGTGTATTATTTTCATTGATAAAAATAAAACGACCATCAATTTCACCATTAGTTTGCGAAATATCCGGATGGTGAGAATCTCCCCAAGGAATGAAGCCATGTGAGGTGTTTAACATTGGTTTCGTTTCTTCCGAATATCCGTATCCTGATGTTGGAAATTGTGAAAACACAGGAATCTCTTTAAATAGTCGTCCTGATGGTAATCCATAAACCGTTAAGTTTCCACTATATCCTCCCGAAATAAATGCATAAAATTCGTCATGCTCACCAGGAGCTACATATACTTTTTCTGCTACATTACTGGATAATGCTCCAGATTTACTGCTTTTTGATTTTGAATTATCGCAACTCGTAAATGCTATTAGAACACTTACCATTGCAATAGTTGATTTTAATATATTCTTCATTAGTTTATAAATTTAAATTAGTGTTTATTCTTCAGTTGGTGGTAATAATACTTTATCGATGACATGCACAATACCATTTCCAGCTTTAACGCTTCCTAGTATTTTTGCGCCTCCAATCATAGGTTCTCCATCGATGACTTCAACTTGAACATACTGGTTATTAGCCTGACCTAACTTTTTAAATTTCTTTAAAAAGTCTTTTGAATAATTCCCAGGAGTCACATGGTACTTTAAAATATTAGCCAACGCATCCTTATTTTCTGGTTTCAGTAAATTTTCAACAGTACCTTCAGGCAAAGCTGCAAATGCTTCATTGGTTGGAGCAAAAACCATTAGTGGTCCAGCATTAACTAACGCATTTTCCAGACTGGCTGCTTGTACAGCTGCAACTAAAGTCGTATGATCTTCAGACCCAATTGCAATGCTTAATAC
>JAAEZL010000028.1:0-9032 GCA_018222875.1 Algicola sp. | reverse complement strand
ATAAAGGCCTGTCCTTTTTTTTCGTCAGTTGTAACCTCTGTTTCTGCAACAGCAGAGTTCGTTGAGTCTTCAGCTTTTTTATCGTTTTTACACGAACAAACAAATAGTGCCAGTGTAAAAACTAAAATGATTGTTTTGGTTGTTTTCATACTATGTTTTTATAAGGTTCTGAAATATTCTAATACAGATCTTGCTTCTTCCTCTGTAAGATTCTGATTTGCCATTGGAGAGCCATTAAATTCAATTAATAATTCTTTTGCCAAAGGGTCCTTTTTAACCATTTCTTCCGGATTTAAAATCATATTCATTACCCATTCTGGTGTTCTACGTTCTAAAATTCCAGTTGGAGGTGGTCCTATGAACTTTTTATCTGGTCTGTGACAAGCTGTACACATTTTCTTAAAAACTTCTGCGCCTTTAGCTGCCATCTCCTGGTCAATTGTAGCTTCTAAATCTAAAGAGGTAATCGGACCAACGCCTTTGTTAGTCAAATCCACTTTTTTTGAAGCTGGTACGGCAGATGCTTCAGGAGTTTCAACTTTTGCTGGAGCTTCTTTTCTACCATATGATATGGGTTCTTTTTTCTTTTCTTCTTTGCCTCCACAACTTAAAAGAAGTGTTACAAATAATACGGTCATGAGTTTTAGTGTTGTTTTCATTTGTTTATTGATTTTATTTTACAAAAATATAGACATTAAAAGGTAATAAATATGATAATTGTCATATTTCGGATAATTTTATCTTATTTAAAAATTGCCTTTGCTTTTAAGATACCAATTTGTTAAAAAAAATCAAAGTTTTAGTCAAAAAAAGGCGTACAAACATCTTTTGATTATCTTTAGGCAACTTTAAAAAAACACTAACATAATACACATGAAAAAAATAGTTTACCTTCTAATACTCTTTGCATCTTTTTCTCTTTTCGCTCAGGAGTTATCAATGGATTTAGTCAAAAACATGACACCTCGTAATATTGGTCCAGGTGGTATGTCTGGCCGTGTTACAGCAATTGATGTCGTTCACAATAATACAGACATCATGTATGTAGGTACTGCTTCTGGTGGTCTATGGAAATCAACTTCTGGCGGCATTAACTGGAATCCTGTTTTTGATGAGGAAACGACGGCCTCAGTTGGAGCAGTTGCAATACAACAATCTAATCCCAGTGTTATTTGGGTTGGAACTGGTGAAGGAAACCCTAGAAATAGTTTAAATGGTGGTTATGGTATTTACAAATCTCTTGATGCCGGAAAAACTTGGGAGTTGATGGGATTAGAAAAAACACGTCACATTCATCGTGTTATTATCGATCCTACAAATCCGGATATCGTTTATGCTGCAGCTATAGGATCGCCTTGGGGAGAACATCCAGAACGAGGTATATACAAAACAACAGATGGAGGTGTTTCATGGACTAAAATTCTATTTGCTAATAATAGAACCGGAGCTGCCGATTTGGTTATGGATCCTAAAAATCCGAATAAACTCATTGCTGCACTGTGGGAACACAAACGTGATCCTTGGTTTTTTAAATCAGGTGGTGAAGGTTCGGGCTTACATATTACTCATGATGGTGGAAACACATGGAAAAAAATCACTGAAAAAGAAGGGTTTCCAGAAGGAGAATTAGGTCGTATTGGTGTTGCAATTGCTGCCAATAAACCTAATATAGTTTATGCTTTGGTTGAAGCTAAAAAGAATGCCTTGTATAAAAGTGAAGATGGTGGTTTTAACTGGAAAAAAGTGAACGATAAAAGTGATATTGGAAATCGTCCCTTTTACTATTCTGAAATTTATGTCGATCCTCAAAATGAAAATCGTGTGTACTCCATTTACACCTACGTAAATGTTTCCGAAGATGGTGGTAAAAACTTTACGCAATTAATGCCTGCTTATGGTGTGAGTAATGGTGTTCATCCAGATCATCATGCCTGGTGGATTCATCCAACTAATGGTAATTTTATGATTGACGGTAATGATGGCGGCATGAATATTACTAAAGATGGTGGTAAAAACTGGCGTTTTATTGGCAATTTACCTGTAGCTCAATTTTATCATATTAATGTTGATAATGAAATCCCTTACAATGTATATGGTGGTATGCAGGATAATGGATCATGGAAAGGTCCTGCTTATGTTTGGAAAGTGCAAGGCATCAGAAACAGCTACTGGCAGGAAATTAGTTTTGGTGATGGTTTTGATGTTGTTCCTGATAAGGATAATTCTCGTTTTGGTTGGTCGATGAGTCAACAAGGCTATGTGAGTCGTTATGATGCTGAAACTGGTAACAATTATACTGTGAGACCAACGCATCCTGATCCTGAAGTAGAATTACGCTTTAACTGGAATTCTGCAATTAATATTGATCCTTTTGATAATAACACGTTATACTTCGGAAGTCAGTTCGTTCACAAGTCTACTGATAAAGGACTAACATGGACGGTCATTTCTGACGATTTAACGACCAATGATCCTGAAAAATTAAAACAAAACGAAAGTGGTGGTTTAACAATGGATGCTACTGGAGCTGAAAACCACTGCTCTATTTTAGTTATTGAACCGTCTCCAATAGAACGAAATATGTTTTGGGTTGGAACTGATGATGGCCAAGTACATTACACTCAAAATGGCGGACAAACGTACACTGACGTCACTAAAAACATTAAAGGCTTACCTGCCGGAAGTTGGATTCCACAAATAAAGGCTTCAAATAAAAATAAAGGAGAAGCCCTTTTAATTGCGAATGATTACAGACGTTTTAATTATACACCTTATGCCTATCGAACTAAGGATTATGGAAAAACATGGCAACGCATTGTTGATGCTACTGATGTTGAAAGTTATACCTTATCTATAATTGAAGATCCTATGGAGAAGAACTTAATGTTCCTCGGAACAGATGATGGTTTATATGTATCTATTGATGCTGGAACTACTTGGACCAAATGGACGCAAGGTTTTCCAACGGTTTCAGTAAAAGATTTAGTGATTCATCCAAGAGAACACGATTTAATCATAGGAACTTTTGGACGTGCAGCTTGGGTTTTAGACGATATTCGTCCGTTAAGGGAAATAGCTAAAAACAACCAAATTGTAAATCAAAAATTAGAATTATTTACACCTCCAACAGCGTATCAGGCTGCCTACCAACAACCAACAGGAAGTCGTTTTGGAGCAGACGCTATGTATCATGGTGAAAATAGAGATTATGGTGCTGTTTTTTCATATTTCGTTAAGATTGATGAGTTGAAAAAAGACGATAAGTCAGATGAAAAAGATAATGAAGACGATGATGCTCAAGACGATAACGAAGAATCTCAGGAAGCAAAAGTTAAATGGGATTCACTAAGCCTAAAAATTTATGACGGAGAACGTTTAATTAGAACCTTAAAACAAAAAGCTCCAGATTCTACTGGTATTTACAAATGGTCATGGAATATGGATGAAGCTGGTGTTTCGAGACCATCGAGAACGGTTAGAAAACAAACAAGGGAACCTAGTGGTGTTAGTGTAAAACCTGGCTCTTACAAAACCGTTTTGCATTTTGGTGATCAAACTTCTGAAGAGATGATTACAGTGGAATCTGATCCAAGACTAGAGGTGTCCACAGCTAACATTAATGAAGTTTACAACGCTTCTAAAAGACTTGAAAACATACAGCAAACAATTTCTAATGCTGTACAACAGCTCGCTGAAAGCAAAGAAATTGCTAATAAGTATAAATCAGATTTAAGTAAACTTGATAAAAAAGCCTATAAAGATGAAATAAAAGCATCTAAAGATATTGCAAAAGAGATTGATGAGCTCATCGATTTATACTTAGGAAAAGAAGACGATCGTCAGGGAATTACAAATACGTCTGTCGTTTCTGTAACAGATCGTTTAGGAACTGCAAGTTGGTATGTAGGTTCAAGACAAAACGGATTAACAGAAACCGAAAGCACGTTATTAAAACATGCAGAGGATGCGACAAATAGTGCGCTCGACAAAACAAATACATTTTTTAATGAGGCCTGGAAAGCCTATCAAACAAAAATGCAAAGTTTACAAACAAATCCGTTTAAGGAGGTCAGCACTTTTAAACTGGATTAAACAAAACATAATTTAAAGAAAAAGCTCTAAATAATTAGAGCTTTTTTTATTCCATACGTTGTAACCCTTCAATATCTTCAATTTTTATTTGCTTACCTTTTGTAGAAATCAAGCCTTCCTTTTTAAACTGAGAAAGTATCCTGATGGCAGATTCTGTAGCTGTACCAACAATACTGGCATAATCTTCTCTTGAAAGTGTAATTGATAAATAGCCTGAAGCATCTACTCCAAAATGCTCATTTACATAAACTAAAACATCTGCCAATCGATTCTTAACCGATTTCTGAGCCATATCAACAATCACATTATCAGACTCTTTTAAATCATGAGCCATTTGTTGTAACATGTCTAATGTAAACTTAGGATTACTTTCAAGGTCATTCATAATTTCACTTTTAGGAATAAAACAAACTTCCATGTCGTTAAGAGCAACTGCACTTAAATTTGCAGACTCATCGCCTACTAAAGATCGTTGTCCTAATAAATCACCTTTGACAACTAATTTTACAATTTGATCTTTACCATTTGCACTCAGTTTTGATAGTTTACAAACACCGTCTTTTACACAATAAACACCATTTACACTATCGCCTTCTTCAAAAATAATTTCTCCTTTTTTTACAATCCGCGAAGTTTTACAACCAGAAATCCTAATTAACTCGTCTTTTGTTAAGGCTTTAAGTGAATTAAATTGTCTAATAATGCATTGATCGCATTTGCTCATACCTAAAAAATGTTTATCTTCAAAAGTACTAAAAACATGATAAAAATCATATTTTAAACTAGCTTCATTTCCAACCTTTGCAGTAGGTATAAATGAGCAAATATTATGGGACAATCAACTTGTTTCCACTGTGGTGATAATTGTAATACAACATTAATAGCATTTGATAATAAAAGTTTTTGCTGTAATGGTTGTAAAACTGTGTATGAGCTATTTTCAGAAAATGATTTAACCTGTTATTACGATCTACAATCGTCTCCAGGAGCTATTCCGAAGGAGATTGAAGGCAAATATGATTTTCTTTCTCAGGAAACTATTATTGAAAAACTAACAGAGTTTAATGATGGAAATATACAAATTGCATCATTATACATTCCTCATATCCATTGTAGTTCTTGCATTTGGATTTTAGAAAACCTCAACAAACTAAATCCGCAAATCACCTTATCACAAGTCAATTTTGGAAAGAAAACCATTCGCGTCACTTACAAGTCTGAAAGCTGTTCGCTAAAAGAGGTTGTCTTGCTTTTAAGCTCTATAGGTTACGAACCTTACATCTCTTTAGATGATTTTAAAACGGGTTCACAAAACGTCAATCGTAGTCTCATCTATAAATTAGGTATTGCTGGTTTTGCTTTTGGAAATGTGATGTTTTTATCTTTTCCTGAATATTTTGAAGTTGGTGAATTCTGGCTGGAACAATATAAACACCTGTTTCGCTGGCTGATGTTTGCGTTCTCAATTCCAGTTGTGTTTTACGCTGGACGCGATTATTTTGTGTCAGCCTACAAAGGATTACGCTCTAATCTATTAAACATCGATGTTCCAATTGCATTAGGTATTGCCGTCTTATTTATAAGAAGTACAGTTGAAATTATGTTCGACTTAGGCTCTGGATTTTTTGACAGTTTAACCGGTTTGGTATTTTTCTTATTACTCGGAAAGTTTTTCCAGCAAAAAACCTATACGTTTCTGTCGTTTGAACGGGATTACAAATCCTATTTCCCAATAGCAATTACTAAAATAGATACGAATGGCGAAGAGAAACCAATTCAGGTTTATGATATTGAAAAAGGAGATCGCTTATTAATTAGAAATGAAGAATTGATTCCCGTAGATGGTATTCTCATTAACGGAAAAGCAAGAATCGATTATAGTTTTGTGACTGGAGAATCTGAAACCGTAAGCAAACAATCTGGCGATAAATTATTCGCTGGTGGCAAGCAAACTTCTGGTGTTATTGAAATGGAAGCTATAAAATCGGTTGAGCAAAGTTACCTGACACAATTATGGAGTAACGATGTGTTCAGTAAAAATAAAGAGGACGGATTTACAACCTTAACGAATACCATTAGCAAGCGCTTTACTTATATCGTACTTAGCATTGCTGTTATCTCCACTACATTCTGGCTGTTTACAGACGCTTCAAAAGCCATGAATGTGTTTACTGCTGTACTCATTATTGCCTGTCCGTGTGCCATTGCACTATCTGCTCCATTTACCTTTGGTAATTTGCTTCGCATCTTCGGAAAGTTAAAATTTTACGTTAAAAATGCCTCAGTCATTGAGCAGTTAGCAGCAATTAATACGATTATTTTTGATAAAACCGGAACCATCACTTCTAATAAAAGTAGCTCTGCAAATTACGATGGTATTGCTTTAACGCCTTCCGAAGAACTATTGCTAAAAAATACGCTTCGAGGTTCTAATCATCCTCTAAGCAGAACGTTATACAACATTTTAGATGAGCACAATATCATTTCCTTACACCATTTTGAAGAACACTTAGGAAAAGGAATTGAAGCTACTCACAACAACGAACATATTAAAATTGGTTCTGCGAGTTTTGTTGGTGCCCAGGAATCCGCTGTATTAAATACTACGGTTCATATCAGTACAAATAATGAGTATAAAGGAAAATACACCTTTTATAATAGCTATAGAAAAGGTTTATCTAAATTATTCAATAAACTGAAAAAACAGTATGATTTGGTCATCCTTTCTGGAGACAATGAAGGTGAGTTTGAAAACCTGAAAAAGCTTTTACCTTCCAAAACAAAATTAATCTTTAATCAGAAGCCAGACGATAAGCTGGAATACATTAAATACCATCAATCTGAAGGTGCTAAAGTTCTTATGATTGGTGACGGACTTAATGATGCTGGAGCGTTGGCACAAAGCAATGTTGGTATTGCCATTTCTGAAAATGTGAACGTCTTCTCTCCTGCTTGTGACGCCATACTAGATGCTTCAAAATTCAACCAGCTTAATAAGTTCATAAAAGCTTCAAAAAGCGCTATAACCATCATAAAATGGAGTTTCGTCTTATCATTTATTTACAATATCATCGGACTTTATTTTGCGGTTACTGGACAGTTAGCTCCAGTTGTAGCTGCTATTTTAATGCCTTTGAGTTCGATAAGCATCGTCGTATTTACAACCATTGCAACTAACATCGTTGGTAGAAAAATATCAAAATCATGAACACATCTTTAATTCAAAAATATAACATTCCTGGTCCGAGATACACCAGTTATCCTACAGTCCCTTTTTGGGATGAAGCTAAATTCACAAAAGAGAAATGGCTTGAAACGTTCAAAACTTCGTTTAATGAAAGTAATAGTGAGCAAGGCATAAGCTTGTATATTCATCTTCCGTTTTGTGAAAGCTTATGTACGTTTTGTGCTTGTCATAAACACATAACAAAGCGACATTCTATGGAAGACAGTTACATAGATACGGTTCTAGAAGAATGGCGATTATACAGAGAATTGATGGTTTCAAAGCCAATCATCAAAGAAATTCATTTAGGAGGTGGAACACCAACCTTCTTTTCAAGTGAAAATCTCAGCAAATTGATTAAAGGTTTACTTGAACCTTCACAATTGCACAGCGACTATGAATTTAGTTTTGAAGGACATCCAAATAACACCACTAAAGAGCAATTACAAACCCTTTATAACTTAGGCTTCACACGCGTTAGTTTTGGAATTCAGGATTATGACGAAACGGTTCAGAAAGCCATTCATCGCATACAATCCTTCGAACAGGTTAAAAAAGTGACAGAATGGTCAAGAGCAATTGGTTACACATCCATAAGTCATGATTTAATTTTTGGATTACCGTTTCAAAACTTAAAAACCATGACCGAAAGTATTAATAAAACGAAGCTGTTGCGTCCTGATCGTATTTCGTTTTACAGCTATGCACATGTGCCTTGGGTAAAAGGTGTTGGTCAACGTGGTTTTAATGAAGATAATTTACCTAAAGGAGACGAAAAAAGAGCCTTATATGAAACAGGAAAAAAACTCCTGACAGATTTAGGCTACGAAGAAATAGGCATGGATCATTTTGCTCTGAAAAGTGACAACCTTTATAAAGCAACTTTAACTAAAACATTACATCGGAATTTTATGGGTTATACTGCAAATACGACGCAGTTAATGATTGGTTTAGGCATGTCTGCCATAAGTGACAGCTGGTATGGCTTTGCGCAAAATGTAAAAACCGTAAAAGCGTATGAATCTATAGTAGCTTCTGGTGAGATTCCAGTTTTTAAAGGCCACATTTTAACAGGTAATGATTTGGTAATCAGACAACATATTCTTAATATTATGTGTCAATTAGAAACATCCTGGACTACTGAAAATTTACAATTTTCACAGCTGGATATGGTTTTGGAAGCTTTAGACGAGGCGAAAAAAGACGGACTAATTTTAATTGAAAATGATGTTCTAAAAGTTCCGGAACAAGCCAAGCCATTTATAAGAAATATATGTATGGGATTTGATTTAAGGCTTCATGAAAGCAAACCAGAAACTCAAGTATTTTCAATGACCATATAATTTTTTTTAAACATGACAAATATCATATTCTGTGAGTGCAATCCAACGTAATTTTGAACCATAACTTCTAATAGGTATGAGTGTTATATATATTTTATTGAGTATCAGCATTATCGTTGCCATCTTCTTTTTTATAGCGTTTATTACGGCTGTAAAAAGCGGACAGTATGACGATAGCTACACGCCTTCTGTTAGAATGCTTTTTGAAGACGAGCTCGTAAAAGAGCAACCTAAACCATCTATTAAATCAAAAAAGACTAATTAAATTAATTATGGAAGTCCAACAATTTCATTACGATAATAAAATCGTTAAAAATTTCCTCTATGCCACAATGCTTTGGGGAGTCGTAGGAATGTTAGTAGGTTTACTG
>JAAEZL010000233.1 GCA_018222875.1 Algicola sp. | reverse complement strand
GGGACGAAGACGGTATCCATTACCTAAACAGTTTTCCTATAATGGAAAACTTGTGAGTACGCAAGAATGGCTGGAAGAGTCAGGCACCACGGCTTTGATTGTTATTAAAGGGGACGACATTACCTTCGAGCATTATTATCAGGATACAGGTGAGTATGATCAACGAGTCTCCTGGTCCGTTGCAAAGTCCTTTTTGAGTGCGATTTTTGGTGTAGCTGTAAGTGAAGGTCAAATCTCTGAACTCAATGCTCCTGTAACAGATTACGTACCTAGCCTGATGGGTTCTGGTTACGAAAATGTGAGTATAAAAAATGTACTTCAGATGTCGAGTGGTGTTTATTTTGATGAAGATTATGGTGATTTCTTTAGTGATATAAATAGGTTGGGTAGGGTTATGGCTCTAGGTGGCAGTTTTGATGATTTTGCTGCGAGCCTAACTTCTAACCGTTTACAAGGCACTTATCTGCACTATGTCAGTATTGATACCCACGTTCTAGGTATGGTTCTTCGCGCAGCTACTGGTGTGCCGATTACTGACTATTTTGAAAAAAAACTCTGGTCAAAATTAAATACAGAACGGGATGCTATCTATATTACTGACAGCACGGGTGAGCCTATGGTGTTAGGTGGACTAAACCTGATCAGTCGGGATTACGCTCGATTTGGAAAGCTGTATCGCGATCACGGTCGTTTGAATGGAGTACAGATAATTTCGGAACAGTGGATAGAAGAAAGTATTACTCCCGATGCCCCTCACTTGATGCCGGGTAAAAGAGATAGCGCCAGTACGAAGTTGGGTTACGGATACCAATGGTGGATACCAGAGCAGGCTGACGAAGAGTTTTCTGCTATTGGTATTTATGGCCAGTATATCTACGTAAACCGGAAAGCTGACGTCGTTATTGTTAAAAACAGCGCCGATATTGACTTCCTGAAAAATGAAAGTGAAATTATGGATTATACCTTTGCCGCTTTTAGGGCTATCGCCGAGTCACTTTCAGGTCTTTAATTAAGAACCAGCAAAGCTATGACAAGTAGATATTTACAATCTAATTTATCCTAAAAAACGTATTTTTGAGAGTCATACAGAGATAGAATGATGGTTTCTCATTACAATTATCGCAGAGTTTTTGTCAAACTTTATTTCCGCTCGATCCTAGCTAGCAAATATTTTCACCAAACCGTGATAGAAGCATAACTAAGTAAATGCCGTTAATGTTCAATTTTCAATATTTATAGTAATGTAAAATATAAGTGTTTGTTTAATTGGATAATATACCTAAACGCCTGCTGCCATAAATATCAAGAAAAAAATATACAACCAAAAAGGAATTGAAAATACATATAATACTAATGTGGTAAGATAGTACCTTTTAGTAGTTTTGACTTCATTTTTGTCGACAGTGCGATACATAAGAGTTGAGAGAAATATAAATATTATAGAGATTGATATTATAAGAAGATAATTTATCTTATGGCTATTTAATAGCATGTTGTATATATACAGCCAATAGAAGTAAGCAAAGGATGGCAGCGAAATAAAATACCCTTTAATGAAACTGAGTTTGGAAGTGCTACCATAAGCAAGCTTGAAAATAAGTGACCATAATATACTAAAAAAAAAGAGCAAGGCAATAAATGGGTATATTGATTCACTTAACGCAAGTATAGATGCGAAGTACATAGTAGGTATATAGATAATATCGAACATTTTTATCTATCTCCATATACAGAGTAACTGCATTTGTGTGCGACTTATGAACAACAGGAACTGCGTGTCCTACACATACCAAGCGACGATAATCGGAACGCTTAAATAAAAAGCGGCTCTAGCCTAGAGTTTACGTTTAAATTGGTTAGAAAGTGTTCACGCATTTCAACTGCTTATTTATATGTATCCAGTGCACTCGTAAAGCTTAGTTTAGTTCTAAAAGTTATGCCAATCTGCTCTGCATTAGTAAGACTGGACACCTTACTAAGCATATTTTCCATACCTTATATAATTCATGAAATGCTAATGTTCCATTCTACGAAACTCATTTCTGTCCAATTATGTGTTACAGCAATAAATGAAACTCCCGTAGGAATTTGTTTTTTATTGGTTCGATAAAAAGGGCTGGCCAAGTGGTGAGTTAGGAGATTTGCTCAAGCTGTGTTTAGCGCTCAAAATTGAAGGTTTAGATAGTGTGGTTAAACCTTTAAAGCGAATGTAACCTGCCACAAAAACTCCTTATTTTTAATTAAAAGATTTATTGTGAATTTTGATATCGATGCACTGAAACACCACCAATTGGTCGAAGATGGTCAACTAGAGGGGTGTTACATTCATCAGTCTGCTCAAGGTAGTCAGCAAGATGACAAAGCTGTTTTGGCAGAACGCCAAGCGTTGGAAAAGATGGGGTACAAGGTAATACAGGTTAAAGCTAAAGGACGGATAACAACGTTTGCCGAGGCGATGCAAAAGCTTGCGAAGAATACTGGTCATAAGACTAAGTAGTAAGCTAGTGTAACCTGCCACAGCCCTCCTAATTTCTCCACGATACCATGCGTTTTCATTCGAAAGAGCCAGACCGTCAGGCTGACTCTTTTTTGCCCCATTGTGTTTTAGTTAAAAAGTTTTTTCACACCTGCTGATGCAACTTTGCCTTACCTGAAGATAACTAATCTATAGTTAGAATTAGTTATCCAGTTGATGTAACCCGCGTTCAATGTTCTCCGTAGAATAGGGATGAACCTATGAAAAAGGCAGCTAGGTCTTTTGTAATAATGCTTATTTTGATTTTTGCAACGGCTGCGTTTTACTCAAAAGAGCTATTGCAACTCTATCACACTATCCGGTTGTTTCACGCTGATGTTATAGTGCATAACTTTTCAAATATGAAGAGTATTGCTCTGACTAAGACTATTAAGCGTTCAGGAGTTATAGA
>JAAEZL010000027.1:20652-32213 GCA_018222875.1 Algicola sp. | reverse complement strand
TGTGTTCTTTCCAATCGAGCGAGCGTATATTATCTTCGGTATATTTGGTTTCTTGAGACATAAATCAGTGAAAAATTAGAATGGAATGCAATATAACATAACGCTACAAAAAATAAAACAGGGTTTACACAAAGTAATTAACAATAAAAGCCCAATATTGTTGAGAACATCGATGTTTTAATGAATATGAGATAATTCTTCAGCGGTTTTCTTTAAAAATGCATTCCTAGTCCTTAAAAGATTAGTCATGTAACGTTTTAGAAATAGCAGATTGGCTAATTTTCCGAAGACTCCAAGAGGTGATTCAAACTGAAATCTGTCAATCATTAACGTTTTATCATTGTCTGTCTGAAAAATATGTTCATGCTTAAATGATTTAAAAGCACCTGAAACCATTTCATCAACAAAATAATTCGTACTCTCAAAAGCAGTAATTTTTGAAGTAAGTTGTTGCGTCATTCCGAAGTGTCTGGCTTCCCAGGTAACCCATTCATTCAACTCAATTAGCCCTGAAGTTTTGCCTGCTATGGCTTTTTCATTAGAATGTTGTAACGATACAGTATGAAAATCAATGTTGCGGGATAAATCAAAGCAGGTTTGAAGATCAGCTTGTATGACTGTTT
Source organism: Algicola sp. (assembly GCA_018222875.1). GTDB lineage: Bacteria > Bacteroidota > Bacteroidia > Flavobacteriales > Flavobacteriaceae > Psychroserpens. The sequence goes on along the minus strand of JAAEZL010000027.1, from coordinate 31,590 downwards.
TGATTTCGATTAATGGCATATTGAAAAAGACACTTCGACTGCGCTCAGTGTGACTTTTGTTTAAAATTCCTTACACATTAAACAAGAAATGCATCACATCACCATCTTTGACGATGTAGTTCTTTCCTTCTACTCGCATTTTTCCTGCTTCTTTTACTTTGGCTTCACTTCCGTATTGCACATAGTCATCGTAAGCAATCACTTCTGCTCGAATAAATCCTTTTTCAAAGTCCGTATGAATAACACCTGCTGCTTGCGGACCAGTAGCACCAACAGAAACGGTCCATGCTCTAACCTCTTTTACACCAGCTGTGAAATAGGTCTGCTGATTTAAAAGCTTGTAAGCAGATCGGATTAGTTTGGCTGAACCAGGTTCGTCTAATCCAATATCCTGAAGAAATAACTGACGCTCTTCATAATCGTCTAATTCGTTAATATCTGCCTCTGTTCCAACAGCAAGGACTAACACTTCAGCATTTTCATCTTTTACGGCTTCACGTACTTTTTCAACATATTCGTTTCCTGAAACTGCACTGTCTTCATCAACATTACAAACGTACATCACAGGTTTTGCAGTTATTAACTGAGCTGGTTTTACAAATTCTTCAAGATCTTCATCACTAAACTCTATAGCTCTTACAGATTTGCCTTCTTCTAGGCCTTGTTTCAGTTTTAATAAAACAGCCTCTTCTTTTTGAGCTTCTTTGTTTCCGGTTTTAGCCGCACGCTTGACTTTATCTAATTTCTTTTCAACCGTTTCCAAATCCTTAAGCTGAAGCTCCATATCGATAGTCTCCTTATCACGAATAGGATTTATATTGCCATCAACATGTACAATATTATCATTATCAAAACAACGCAACACATGAAGAATAGCATCGGTTTCACGAATATTTCCGAGGAACTGATTTCCTAAGCCTTCACCTTTACTCGCACCTTTTACGAGTCCTGCAATATCAACGATTTCAACGGTAGCAGGAATAACACGTTCAGGATTCACTAAAGATTCGAGTTTTTGCAGCCTTGGATCTGGCACATTAACAACACCAATATTAGGTTCAATAGTACAAAACGGAAAGTTTGCACTTTGTGCTTTCGCATTAGATAAACAATTAAATAAGGTTGATTTTCCAACGTTTGGTAATCCTACAATTCCAGCTTTCATCGAGTACATGTATTTAGTCATTTCCGTAAAAACGGAAATCTCTTTTTTGCGATTGCAAATATAGGTTTTCCTCTCGGAAATAATAACAACTAAAACTTAAAAAACATAAGGTTAATAATTTGCCAGATAATCCAGACAAATACCAAACCTACAACTGCAAATAATGTACATCCTAAATGTTTCCAGAATCCGTTATATTCTTTCTTTTTGTTTTCCACTTCTGCAAAGTAAGGAAAAAAGCAGTATCATAACAATGTTGAGTGCATCATGCAATTTCTGGTTTGTAAACTATCAGACATTGACTGATACAGACCTTACTATAAATTAAAAAATCCCAAGTTTTGTGCTTGGGATTTTTAATTAAATAAGGTTTAACCTTTAATCTTCTGGATGCATAAAACGTTGCTTTCCTAAAAGTTCTTCTTCTGTTTCAACATGATCTTCGTCAGGAACACAACAATCTACAGGGCAAACCGCTGCACATTGTGGTTCTTCGTGAAAACCTTTACATTCTGTACATTTATCTGGTGCAATGTAGTAGATTTCGTCGCTAATTGGTTCTTGTGTTTCATCAGCATCCACTTCATTTCCGTTAGGTAAAACAACTTTACCTGTTAAACTTGTGCCATCTTTATATCTCCAATCATCAGCACCTTCATATATAGCAGTATTTGGGCATTCTGGTTCGCAAGCGCCACAATTAATGCATTCATCAGTTATTATAATCGCCATAGTAATTCTTCTTTTTTATTGCGTAAATTTGCGTTGCAAAAATAAAGCCAAAACATCGTTTTACCAAACACATGATGGATTTACAACAAAGAATTAACGCATTTATTACATTAGGAGACTTTTTGAGCCAATTTACTACTGAAGGCATTCAGAAAAAAGAGCACATTCCACATAACGATTTATTTTTTGATGGTTTTAAACACCAAATTAAATTAGCTCATGAACATAACGGCTGGTTCAAAAAAGAAAATATTTTGTTTGCCTTAAACGGATGGTCTAAGCAGTTAACAACTAGCACTCTTAACAAATGGCTGGATAAGTATGAGTTTAATAATAACAACCCTAAAACCATTGCCATTATTATGGCTGGAAATATACCGTTGGTTGGGTTTCATGACTTTTTAAGTGTATTAATTTCAGGACACCATGTATTAGTAAAACAATCGTCTAATGATAAACACCTTTTACCATTTTTAGCTAAATATTTAGAGCATGTTGAACCTGAGTTTAAAAGCCGAATTCAGTTTACAGAAAACAAACTTGAACATTTTGATGCAGTAATAGCTACAGGTAGTGATAATACTGCTCGTTATTTTGAATACTATTTTAAAGACAAACCTTCAATCATAAGGAAAAACAGAAATTCTATTGCTGTACTAACCGGAAATGAATCCGAAGATCAGTTAAAAGCATTATCTGAAGACATTTTCAGGTATTACGGATTGGGATGCAGAAATGTGTCAAAACTTTATGTTCCTGAAAATTATAATTTCGACGCTTTCTTTAAGGCTATGTATGACTGGCATCCAATCATTCACGAAAATAAATATGCTAATAATTATGACTATAACAAGGCTGTTTATTTAATGAGCGAATTTACTATGTTAGAAAATGGTTTTTTAATGCTTAAAGAAGATGAACGTTTTTCCTCTCCTATTGCCACATTATTTTACGAACATTACGAATCACTGGATGAATTAAAAGAAAAGCTAAAAAAGAATGAAACACAAATTCAGTGTGTTGTTTCTGATGGTTTCGTTGAAGATGAAGTAAAATTTGGTCAAACCCAATTGCCAAATCTTTGGGATTATGCAGATGGTATTGATACTATTTCGTTTTCGTTGACAATGTGTTAATAATTTATCATTTTATTAATGCTTCTTTTACTAGAATTTATGACCTTTGTGTGTATTAAATTTACAACGTATTTTCCGTTTCTTCGGAATTAAAATAGCAAATAAATGAAAAGACATAATTTTAGTGCTGGACCTTGTATTTTACCTGGTGAAGTATTACAAAAAGCCTCAGAAGCAGTAATCAATTTTGATAATGGCCTTTCTCTCCTGGAAATATCTCACAGAAGTAAACCTTTTGTTGATGTTATGGAAAGCGCAAGAGCTTTAGCATTAGAATTATTAGGACTTGAAGGCAAAGGCTACAAAGCCTTATTTTTACAAGGTGGAGCAAGCACACAGTTTTTAATGGTAGCTCTTAACTTATTAGAAAAAAGAGCTGGTTATTTAAATACCGGAACCTGGAGCGACAAAGCAATTAAAGAAGCCAGAATTTTTGATGATGTGTATGAAGTAGCATCGTCTAAAGACGCAAACTTTAATTACATTCCAAAAGGTTATGATATTCCTTCAGAATACGATTATTTCCATTGCACGTCTAACAATACCATTTTTGGAACTCAGATGAAAGAGTTTCCAAATTCACCAATTCCAATGGTGTGTGATATGAGTAGTGATATTTTTTCTCGTCAACTTGATTTTTCAAAATTTGATTTGATATATGCTGGAGCTCAAAAAAATATGGGACCTGCTGGTACAACTTTAGTGGTTGTCAAGGAAGATATATTAGGTAAAGTGTCTCGTAAAATTCCGTCAATGATGGATTATAAAGTCCATATCAGCAAAAGCAGTATGTTTAATACACCTCCCGTTTTTGCAGTATATACGTCAATGCTGACTCTACAATGGTTGAAAGATTTAGGCGGAATTTCAGCAATTGAAAAAGAAAATGACAAAAAGGCGCAATTAATTTACTCTGAAATAGATCTCAATCCTTTATTTAAAGGATTTTCAACAAAAGCCGATCGTTCTTCAATGAATGCAACGTTTACCTTAGCTAACGAAGATTTGAAAGAAACGTTTGAAACTATGGTTAAAGAAGCGGGTATTAACGGTCTTAATGGTCATAGAAGTGTTGGTGGTTACAGAGCATCAATGTATAATGCATTGCCTTTAGAAAGCGTAGGTGTACTTGTTGATGTGATGAGCGAATTAGAACGTAAAGCTTAATTAAATATAATTTCATGTTGAATTTTTAATCGTTCTCAGAACTTTTAATATTTAACTTTTAACTTTTAACATACATATGAAAGTATTAGCAAACGATGGTGTTTCACAAAGCGGAATCGATGCATTAGAAAAGGCAGGTTTTGAAGTCATAACCACAACCGTTGCTCAAGAGCAATTAGAAAATTACATCAACGAAAACAACATCACTGTGTTATTAGTGAGAAGTGCTACTACAGTTAGAAAAAACATTATTGATAACTGCCCAAGCCTCAAAATAATTGGTCGTGGTGGTGTTGGTATGGATAATATTGATGTAGATTATGCACGAAGTAAAGGACTTCATGTGATCAACACGCCTGCAGCTTCATCTCATTCTGTTGCTGAATTGGTATTCGGTCACTTTTATGGTCTAGCGCGTTTTTTACACAATTCAAATCGTGATATGCCTCTTGAAGGTGATGCTAATTTTAAAGGATTAAAAAAATCTTATGCCAAAGGAACTGAGTTAAAAGGAAAAACACTTGGCGTTTTAGGTTTCGGACGAATTGGTCAGGCTACAGCTAAAGTCGCAATTGGTGCAGGAATGAAAGTTGTTGCTTTTGATCCGTTTATGGAAAAGGCAAATTTAGAGTTGGAGTTCTTTGACGGACAAAAAGTTAAATTTGAAATAAAAATGTCTTCAAAAGAAGAGGTTCTAAAACAAGCTGATTTTTTAACATTACATGTTCCGGCTCAAAAAGATTATGTCATTGATGAGGCTGAATTCAAACAAATGAAAGATGGTGTCATTATCGCTAATGCAGCACGTGGTGGCGTCATTAATGAAGTCGCTCTAGTAAAAGCCATCGAAAGCGGTAAAGTTTCAAGAGCTGCACTTGATGTTTTTGAAAAAGAACCAAAACCTGAAATACAATTATTAATGAATCCTGCGCTATCATTAACACCTCATACAGGAGCTGCTACAAATGAAGCACAAGATAGAATTGGTACAGAACTAGCCGATCAAATCATTAATATTTTAAAATAAGTCCGATTATTTGTGACTAAAACAAAAAAAATGAGTCCTAATATAAGTTAGGACTTTTTTGTACCTTAAACATTCAAATTTTTAACCCTTATACAAACATATTATGTCAGGAATTTTAGACTTATTAAACAGCGACCTAGGTAAAACAATCATTAGTGGTGTTTCAGATTCAACAGGAACAGATCAAAATAAAACCAGTAGTGTGCTTACCATGGCTTTACCAGTTTTGATGAAAGCAATGGAGCGAAACGCTTCTACTCCAGAAGGTGCTCAAGGATTAATGAGCGCTTTAGGTAATAAACACGATGGAAGTATTTTAGATAATCTTGGCGGATTGTTTGGAGGTGGTGTTGACGATAATGTCAAAGCTGATGGTTCAAAAATTCTTGGTCATGTTTTAGGTCAAAAACAAAATGGTGTACAACAGGTTATTGGACAAAAAGCAGGTTTAGATGCTGGTTCAGTAGGTGAAATTTTAAAAGTAGCTGCCCCAATTTTAATGGGTGTTTTAGGAAAACAATCACGTCAGAAGAATGTTAGCAATCCTAATGAATTAACGGGATTACTTGGAGGTCTTTTAGGTGGAAATGACGCCAAAAATGAACAAAGTTTCTTGGAGTCTATTTTAGATGCAGATGGAGATGGTAGTGTTATTGATGATGTTGCTGGTATGGTTTTAGGAAGCGCTAAAAGTAAAGGCGGACTAGGAGGATTACTTGGTGGTCTTTTTGGAGGAAAGAATTAATATGCTTATTGATTATATAACTAAGAAGTCAGACGAGAGTCTGACTTTTTTTATTTCCTAACGTCAGGTTTACTCATTCAAAAGCTTGGTTCACTCATTACTTGTTTCCATAATATTATATGCTGATTATATTTGAGCTAAATACGTCTTTAGAATTTTGTAACTTTAAAACTAAAATACGCTATGAAATCTTTATTTAAAATTTGCCTCCTGATTCTTTTTGTAAATAGCTGTACCAGTTCTCAAACTGTAGCTGAAACCAACCAAGACACTACAATTCCTGAAGAAGATATTGTAAGGCTTGAAAGTGATGCTTTAGAATATGAAATTATAATTATTGAACCTGGATTTAACGCCTGGTTATCTACAATGGCTCAGCCAAAAGGCTATTATTCACAATCCTATATGGAATCGAGAAATAATGTTATGGTTCAAGAATGGAACACTCGTGTCTTACAACCTGGAAAGTACGATCCTGATATGTATCAATTACAAATTGATTACAGACCTGGCATCAACTATGGTTATGATTTGAATTATAAATTGTATAATTATTTTATCTACTTTCAACTGACATATAAACAAAGATTATCTTCGATGGTTCCTAGAATTTAAATTATCTTTGCATGGCAATTAATAGCTATGTTAGAAACATTTAAATCCCGTTGGGAAATTCAAAAAAACTGGCAACTTTTATTTCCTGTATTAGGACTCATCGGCTTAGGTTATAGCGCATATAAACTCGCTTTTGCGCTCACTGGTTCATACACTTTTTTACTAACTATAAGCATTGCTGTACTCCTGTTTTATCTGCTTTTAAAATTAACCTTATTTATTTTTAAAAAACTTGAAAACAAATGGATTCTTGACTATAAATGGGAAATGATACGCGTGTTTATTGTATTTGCAGTCACAGGATCTTCATCAATGCTTATTGGGAAACCAATAATGAAATTTATTGGAATTACTAAAGAAAACTTAAACCCTATTATTTATTGGGTATTATTTATTATCATTGGCTTGATTTTCTATCAAATCCTTTTGGTCACATTTGGATGGCTTTTTGGGCAATTCAAATTTTTCTGGGAATTTGAAAAGAAAATGCTAAAACGATTCGGATTAGGTAAGTTGATTAAATAAGTGGATAAATACAAGCAACATATAATGTTTAGAATCGCTACAATTCTAGTTGTGGCATTTTTGGTTCTTCCTATTGCTACAAAGTTTTCTCATGTATTTAGTCATCACAAACATGAAGTTTGCTTAGGTGAAAATCAGTCGCACTTCCATGAAATTGATATGGATTGTGAGTTTTATAAGTTCAATTTTAATCACTATTCTACTTTAACAAATTTTGATTTTATTCCTCTTGAAGCCATTGAAAACCAAGACATCATTGCTTCAGGATATTATTTTTTAAGTCCGTTTCAAAAACTCCACTTTTCACTTCGCGGACCTCCTTTTAATAGTTAATAATGTTTATCAGAGCTGATTTTAAATAAAGTCAGTCAATTTATAACTATTAAATTTCAATATAAAATGAATAAAATTTATGCTTTTGTGTTGCTATCTTTAGCAATACAGACCCTATGGTCACAAAATACAGTACAAGGAACAGTAACAGATGCTAACACTAATGAGGCTTTAGTTTTTGTTAATGTCTATTTTCCAGAATTAGAAAAAGGAACAGTAACAAATGAAAATGGAGGCTTCAAACTGAACAATATTCCAAATGGAAATTATAAAGTTGTTGTTTCGTTTATAGGATATGAAACCTTTTCGCAAACTATAGGCTTCCCTGTTTCAGAAAGCCTCAACATCCCATTAACACCTTCAGCCATTGAAATGGAAGAAATCATTATTTCTACACCATTTCACAAGCTTCAAAGTGAAAACGTTATGAAAGTTGAACGTAAAGATGTAAAAGTCATGCGCTCCCAAGGTTCAGTAAATTTAATAGATGGTATCAGTAGTATTGCTGGAGTTAATAACGTTAGTACTGGAATTAGTATTGGTAAACCTGTCATACGAGGATTAAGTTCAAATAGAGTTTTAGTATATACTCAAGGTGTTCGATTAGAAAATCAACAATATGGTGACGAACATGGCTTAGGAATAAACGAGGCAGGAATTGAAAGTGTGGAAGTCATAAAAGGACCTGCTTCTCTGCTTTATGGAAGCGACGCACTTGGAGGAGTGATTTATTTGAATCCTGAGCGTTTCGCTGATGAGAATACATCGGAAGGAAATTTACGTGCCACCTATTTTTCAAATACTCAAGGCTATAATTCAAGTGCTGGTTTTAAATCTTCAGGGTCAGCATTTAAATATCTTTTCAGAGGAAGTCTTTCAGAACATTCCGATTACGAAACACCTGAGTATCGTGTAACTAACACACGTTTTAGAGAGCAGGATTTCAAAGCAGGTTTAGGATATCAAAAAAACAACTTTAAAACAGAGTTTCGTTATAATTTAAATAGAGCTAAATTAGGATTGCCAGAAGACATAGGCATTCAAAATACTGACAGAACACCTCTTGAGCCATTTCAGGATATTACAAACCATATCTTTAGTTCAAAATCAACCTTATTTTTTAATAACTCAAGTCTTGATTTTACATTAGGATATACTTACAATGACAGAAAAGAGTTCGAAGACCATCATCACAATGAAGAAGAACATGACGAAGAAGATGAAGAGCACGAAGAGGAAGATGAGCATTCTGAAGATGAAATGCCAGCGCTTCATATGAAATTGAAAACTTTTAACTATAATGTAAAATATAATCTGCCAAAACTTGGACGATTTGAAACTATTGTTGGTGTTCAGGGAATGAATCAGGTCAACACAAATTATGGTGAAGAGATATTAATTCCGGATGCAATTACAAATGACTTTGGAGTTTTAGCAACATCTCATATTCATTTTGAAACCGTTGACATACAACTTGGAGCACGTTTTGACAATAGACAGATTGATATAAATAATATAATCAATCGTAATTTCAACAGTTTCAATGGCGCCTTCGGAATTAAAACAAATTTGTTTGAAAAGGTTGCCGCACGATTGAATTTAGCTAGCGGTTTTAGAGCTCCTAATTTATCAGAATTAGCCTCAGATGGCACTCACGAAGGAACAAACCGTTATGAAATTGGAAATATAGATTTAAACAATGAACAAAACTTTCAAATTGATTTTGCATTAGAATTTAAAAATGAGCATGTTGAAGTATTTGCAAATGCATTCTATAATATCATTAACGACTATATTTTCTTAAGTCCCAATGGTCAATCTATTGAAGACGATCCCGTATTCCTCTATTTACAAGATGATGCAAGACTATATGGAGGTGAATTTGGATTCCATTTTCATCCGCATCCTTTAGACTGGCTACACGTTGAAACCAGTTTTGAAACTGTAACAGGACAATTAAACGATGATACTTATTTACCATTAATTCCTGCAAACTCCTTAAATAACACTATACGAGTTGAATTTGAAAAGAACTGGCTTAAAAATGGATATGCTTTCGTGACATATAATTCTACATTTAATCAGAATAATGTAAGCCCTTTTGAAACGACTACTGAAGGGTATAATCTATTAAGTGCTGGTTTTGGTGGAACCGTTAAGTTTCTGAATAATGATCTGGAAATAAGTATAGCAGCAAATAATATTACCAATGAATCCTATATTAACCATCTTTCGCGATTGAAACCAGATGGAATTTTAAACATTGGACGTAATATAAGTTTTGGATTAAACTACACGTTATAATATAACTGCTGTCCGCTTAATGAAAATCGAGAAACTTAACAGTTCTCAATTTTTTTCAAACGGACAGCTATTTTTAATCAATATCTATAATGCCATCTTCAGATTTCTTTTCAGAAGAAAACACATAAGTATATAACCACATGAGTGTAAAGGTTGGGATAACATCAGTTCCTGGTAACGCTTCTTCAACAAAAGAAATACCAGCAGCAATTTTACCGCTATTTCCTTTATAAAGCTTAGTCATTAACCAGGCTGAAACAGGAGCCCAAAAAATGTCTCCAAACTCGCCTATTCCAGGGATTAAAAAAGTGATGTATCCAATAGCATCAAAGAGAATACTCAATGCTAGTTTTTTATATTTATTCATTAATTAAGTTTTAATTACTTGTAAACAAGAAACATACCAAAAAATTGTCTAAGACAAATTTTCACTAATCAGTTTTAAAAACTCTGTTCTGGTTTCCATATTTTTAAAAGCGCCTCTAAATCCCGAGGTTGTCGTTGTTGAGTTTTGTTTTTGGACACCTCGCATCATCATACACATATGTGATGCTTCAATAACCACAGCAACTCCTTCTGGTTTTAATGTATCATTGATACAATCCAGAATTTGTTCTGTTAATCGTTCCTGTACCTGAAGTCGTCTGGCAAATACATCAACTATTCTGGGTAGTTTACTCAAACCAACGATATGTCCATTTGGAATGTAGGCAATATGTGCTTTTCCAAAAAATGGAAGAATGTGATGTTCGCATAGTGAATACAATTCAATATCTTTTACAATGACCATTTCATTATACGATTCTTTAAACATCGCGCTTTTTAAAATTTCTGCAGCATCCTGATGATAGCCTTGCGTTAAAAACTGCATGGCTTTTGAAGCTCGTTCAGGTGTTTTTAATAATCCGTCACGACTGGTGTCTTCTCCTAAATCTTCAATGATGCTTTTATAGCGCGCTTTTACATCGTCGGTAACTTGTATGTTATACTCTTCAAATTTATTATATGGCATTGTTTCAATCGTTAAATTTTATTAAATGTAAGTAAAAATAATAACACGTAGATCATATGCATCTTACTAAAAGATTAACACTGCAACACTCTTTTTAACGTTTACTTATGATTATTGAATGTGCAGCATCGGTAGTTTTGTGAATTGCAATAGTAATACCGCGAACACCGGAACATC
>JAAEZL010000027.1:19359-20642 GCA_018222875.1 Algicola sp. | reverse complement strand
AATTGTAATACTGCAAAAACAGGAAAATCTATTGTCTTTGTAATTATAAATCAACCAACTAACTTTAAATGAATTTTCGTTCGTTATTCTTAAGTATACTCATTTTTAACTGCTTTGTATTAGTAGCTCAAGAAAAAAAGAAGTTACAAATAGAAAGAACTTCTAATGCTCCCAAAATTGATGGTATTTTAGATGATGATGCTTGGGCAACAGCAGAAATTGCAACAGACTTTATACAATTTAGACCAGACATGGGCAATCCTCTGCCTGAAGACCAGCGCACTGAAGTTAGAGTTACCTACGATGACAATGCTATTTATGTAGCTGCCTATCTTTATGATGATCCTGAAAAAATCATGAAACAGCTTACAAGTAGAGATAATTTTGGCCAAACCGACTTCTTTGCTTTGGTGTTAAATCCAAATAACGATGCACAAAATAACACACAGTTTTTTGTGTTTAGTTCAGGGGTTCAAGCTGATGCTTTAGCCTCACCAAGTATTGGTGAAGATTTTAGCTGGAATGCTGTTTGGGATAGTGCTGTTAAAATCAATGATGATGGTTGGTCACTAGAAATGAAAATTCCATATCGAGCATTACGATTTGATAACCAGAAAGCTCCTACTTGGGGATTACAATTTCACAGACAATTTAGAAGATTTCGATCGCAATATACATGGAATCCAGTTGATATAACTAAAGGCTATATCGGTTTGTACAATGGAGAGATGATAGGCCTTGATGGAATTGAACCTCCTACCCGACTCATTCTTTATCCGTTTACCACAGGTATTGTCAATTCATTTGATGGAAATACAAAAACCGATTTGACTCTGGGAATGGATGTGAAATATGGGATCACCGAAAATTTTACTCTGGATGCCACACTGGTACCTGATTTTAGTCAAGCGCGCTTTGATAATGTTGTTTTAAATTTAGGTCCGTTTGAACAGACCTTTTCTGAACAGCGTCAGTTTTTTACAGAAGGTGTTGATTTGTTTTCAAAAGGTGGACTCTTTTTCTCAAGACGAGTTGGAGGAGCACCAAGCGGACAATTACAGGTTTCTGAAAATGAATCTGTAGATGCTCCAGACGAAGTAAAAGTTCTGAATGCAATTAAAATTTCAGGTCGAACAAAAGAAGGTTGGGGTATTGGAATATTCAATGCTATTACTGAAAAAACGAATGCCAGAATTACTAATAATGAAACAGGTGAAACTAGAACCGAAGTTATTGAACCCTTTACGAATTACAATATCTTAGTAGTCGATAAACAATTTAAT
>JAAEZL010000027.1:17632-19349 GCA_018222875.1 Algicola sp. | reverse complement strand
AATGGCAATTCATCCTTGAGTTTAATAAACACAAGTGTTCTTCGCCAAGGCGGATTCCGAGATGCTAATGTCACAGCATTTAGAGCAGATTTAACCAATAAAAAAAACACCTTTAGATTAATATCTGAAGCCAAAATGAGTAATGTTAACTATCAATTTAATGATACCGAAACAGGATTCAGTTCATTTCTTTATGCTGGTAAAGTTTCCGGAAATTTGCGATATAGTTTTGACCATAGTTTTGCAGACACTAAATATGAAATCAATGATCTAGGTCTGCAATTTAGAAATAACTTCAATAATTTTGGAGCTGATGTGTCTTACGAAATTTTTGAACCTAAAGGAAAGCTTAACAGTTTTAGGGTTAATGGATTTATAAATTACAGAATGCTCGCAAATCCTGGAGTTTTTACTGGTACAAATTTTGGTGGTAGTTACAATGCCACATCTATTAAATTAGATTCCTATGGTTTCAGATTAAATATTGAACCTGGTAAACAATATGATTATTTCGAATCAAGAGATGGCAGGCCTTTTATTTATGAAAACTTCGTGAGTACTGGTGGATGGTTATCATCGAACTACAATAGGGTATTTGCATTAGATTTAAGAGGAAATATCGGAACTTTATTTGAAGATGGAAGAGATTTCTTCACTTATGACTTTGAAGTTAGTCCGAGAGTTCGTTTCAATGACAACTTTTTAATGGTATACCGTCTCAATTTTGTTCATAGAAATGGTGATAGAGGTTATGCGACTGAAGTTGATGGAGAACCTATCTTTGGAGAGCGCCAAAGACAGATAGTCACAAATAGTATTTCCGCCAATTACACTTTTGATCCTTTTAATGTATTAGCATTAACATTCAGGCATTATTGGGATACCGTAAAATACAACTATAATTTATACACGCTTCAAGATACAGGAAGACTAACGACTAATTCTGGGTTCAATACAGATAATATTGGTAGTGATCCAGACATAAATTTTAGTACCTGGAATATCGATTTAAGTTATTCCTGGCAGTTTGCTCCAGGTAGCTTTTTAACAGCTTTATATAGAAATCAATTATTCAATTTTGATAATGAATCTACAGCATCCTACAGCACTAGTTTAAATACGCTTTTTGATCAGCCTATTCGAAATACATTTTCACTTCGATTACAGTATTTTCTGGATTACAATGATATTAAAGGAGCATTAAGCAATAAAAACAAAATGAGTTCTTAATTGTACATCACATCATAAAGTAGTACTTTTAACCTTTATCAAAAGCAAATGATTCAGGTAAAAAATATTCATAAATATTACGGAGATCTTCACGTCTTAAAAGGTGTCAACCTCGAAATCAAAAAAGGTGAAATTGTATCGATTGTTGGTGCGTCAGGTGCTGGAAAAACAACCCTTTTACATATTCTTGGAACTTTAGATAAAATTGATTTCCAAGACAACAACACCTTATTAATAAACGATACAGACATTTCAAAACTTAATGAGAAGTCACTCGCAAAATTCAGAAACAATCACATTGGTTTTATTTTTCAATTTCATCAGCTACTTCCTGAGTTTACAGCTTTAGAAAATGTATGTATTCCAGCGTTTATTAATGGCAAAAATCAATCTGAAGCCGAAATTCGAGCGAAAGAACTTCTGGATTTTCTCGGACTAAAAGAACGTTACCATCATAAACCAAATGAACTTTCTGGTGGTGAACAAC
>JAAEZL010000027.1:16258-17622 GCA_018222875.1 Algicola sp. | reverse complement strand
AACAGCGCGTCGCAGTTGCAAGAGCCCTAATTAATGATCCTGAACTTATTTTTGCTGACGAACCTTCTGGGAATTTAGATAGCGAATCTGCCGAAAATCTTCACAACTTATTCTTTAAGTTAAGAGATGAATTTGGTCAAACCTTCGTCATTGTTACTCATAATCAAGATTTGGCAGATATGGCTGACCGAAAACTAACCATGGTTGATGGTCAAATTCAACTGTAAATCGGAGTTATAAACAATCAATTCTTAAAAACTTCATTGTACTCGTGTGTAATGATTTGTCTTTCCTATTAAATTTGGCTATAATATCAAACAACCTTAACTATGTTTAAAAATTTCCTAGTATTTCTCGTGTGTACAACGACTACATTATGCTTTTCTCAAAATGATTTTGAAAGTGAATTAGACTCCATACAAACCTTAGATGAAGCAAAAATATACGTTCAGAAAAACAAATCGCTTAAAGGTAAAGTCATTACATTCAATAAAGAAAAACATCATACTAAAATAGCTGATGAGCTTTTCAGATTAGGAAAAGGTTCAAAAAAAGTCTATAAAACTGACATGAAAAAAACCTACTATAAAGTGGTTGAAAAAAATGAAATTCCGTACCAAAAATTAAGTTATATCTTTTTAGACGGAACGAAAAAGAGCATGGAAGAGATAAACAGCCTTAGACAAAGTATTATATTAAAATACAAAAATGGGTTTCGCTTTGAAGATTTAGCAAAGCATTACTCTATGGACAATAATGCTAAGCGTGGTGGTGATTTAGGCTGGATAACCAATGGTGATTTACATCCAGATTTTGAAGCTCAGGTTTTAAATGATGCACATGAAGTTAATGAAATCTTTACGGTCGATATTCCTGACAAACAATGGTATTACGTTATTTTAAAAACGGAAGACACCAAATATATCGAAGAGATTAAAGTGCTCAAAATAATAGAAACTGTCAAGTAATGCAGTTATTTTTTAATTCGGAATTATCTACAGATAAAAATCAAATTCAATTTTCTAAAGACGAAAGCAGACACATTGTTAAAGTGCTTCGGAAGTCTGTGGGTGACACATTACACATCACAAACGGAAGAGGTGTTTTGTTTACTTCTGAAATCATTTCAGCAGATTTAAAAAGTTGCATTGCAAACATTTTATCTTTTGAAACGCAAGCTCCAAAACCGTATCAATTGCATTTAGCTGTTGCGCCAACAAAAATGAATGATCGCTATGAATGGTTTCTTGAAAAAGCAACTGAAATAGGAATTGACAGCATTACTCCTATTATTTGTGAAAACAGTGAGCGTCGAGTTATTAAAGCAGAACGTTATGAGAAAATTCTTTTGTCTGCCATGAAAC
>JAAEZL010000027.1:14144-16248 GCA_018222875.1 Algicola sp. | reverse complement strand
AACAATCACTAAATTGCTATTTACCAAAACTTAATGAAGCCATTAGCTATAGAGACTTTGTTTCACAAGAGCATCAAGGTCGATTATGTATTGCCCATTGTGAGGAAACCAATAAAAAATCTCTTAAAGATGAATTAAAAGCAAATGAAACAGTAACTATTTTAATCGGACCCGAAGGTGATTTCAGCAGTAATGAAATTGAACTGGCAACCCAATCTGGTTTTGTTCCTGTGAGTTTAGGGACAACACGATTACGGACAGAAACTGCAGCAATTGTAGCTTGCCATTCGGTTGCTTTTATTAATGAATAATAACTTTAGACTAATTTAAATAATTACCTGTAAATCAAAAGTTTAAAAATAAAAAATCCGACAATATTTTGTCGGATTTTTTTATTAAGTATTTATATATGTTTATTCACCCATTGCGGCAATTACAGCAGCAGATAAACGTTTATAAGTTCCATTTACTAAGCGTTCTCTAATCGCATCAAAAGCATCAAGCGTTTCATTTACATCTTCCAATGTATGCGTCGCTGTTGGTATCATTCTTAAAAGAATTAACCCTTTTGGAATTACAGGATAGACAACAATAGAACAGAAAATCCCATAGTTTTCACGTAAATCACGAACTAAAGCCATGGCTTCAGGAATACTTCCTTTAAGATATACAGGAGTTACACAACTTTGAGTTGTTCCAATATCGAAACCACGTTTTTTTAATCCGGATTGTAATGCATCAACGATTGTCCAGAGATTTTGCTTTAATTCTGGCATTGTTTTTAACATTTGTAAGCGCTTACGTGCTCCAATTACAAGTTGCATTTGTAATGATTTAGCAAACATTTGAGAACGTAAATTATATTTTAGGTAATCGATAATTTCCTGATCTGCAGCAATAAATGCACCTGTACTTGCCATAGATTTAGCAAACGTAGCAAAATACACATCAATATCATCCTGAACACCTTGTTCTTCACCTGCACCAGCTCCAGTTTTTCCTAAGGTTCCGAAACCATGTGCATCATCAACAAATAATCTGAAATTAAATTTCTTTTTAAGAGCAACAATTTCTTTTAAACGACCTTGTTCACCACGCATTCCAAATACACCTTCAGAGATCACTAAAATTCCTCCTCCGGTTTGTTCTGCCATTTTAGTAGCTCTCTCTAAATTCTTTTCTAAACTTTCAACATCATTGTGCTTATAAGTAAAACGCTTTCCCATGTGTAAACGAACACCATCAATTATACAGGCATGTGCATCAACATCGTACACAATAATATCATCTTTAGAAACCAAAGCATCAATAGTAGATACCATACCTTGGTAACCAAAATTTAATAAGTATGCTGCTTCCTTACTAACAAATTCTGCAAGCTCACTTTGTAATTTTTCATGAAGATCTGTATGTCCAGACATCATTCGAGCTCCCATTGGGTAAGCTGATCCATATTCAGCAGCAGCTTCCGCATCTATCTTTCTAACTTCGGGATGGTTAGCAAGACCAAGGTAATCGTTAATACTCCAAGTAATTACGTCTTTACCTTGAAACTTCATTCTATTAGATATTTGACCTTCAAGTTTTGGAAACACAAAATAACCTTCGGCTTGCGAAGCCCATTTTCCTAACGGTCCTTTATCTTTGTAAATCTTTTCAAATAAATCCTTCATTTAAAGCTATTAATTTTAGTCTAATTAGTTGGAGCAAAATTAGTCAATTATATTATGATGGCATAATATTTTAAGTTCAATATTACATTAGCAAAACACACAAAAAAACCCATTACAATCATATGCAACAGGGTTTTGTAATACTAATGTATATTTATTTTACGTACTGAATACTTTCAGAAACTTCAGTTTTACTATCAAAGAAACCTTGTTCTTCCATCCACTTATCACTATAGACCTTACTCATGTATCGAGATCCATGATCTGGAAAGATAACAACAACCTTGTCTCCTTTTTTAAATTCTCCTTCTTCACTGAGTTGTTTTAAAGCTTGCATTGCAGCTCCACTGGTATAACCGACAAACAGTCCTTCAACTTTTGAGATTTCACGAGCTGTATGAGCACTTTCTTCATCTGTTACTTTGATAAAC
>JAAEZL010000027.1:7539-14134 GCA_018222875.1 Algicola sp. | reverse complement strand
AATACTTAGCTATTCCAGAAATGGTTCCACCTGTTCCACTACAAGCCACTAAATGTGTGATTTCTCCTTCTGTCTGATTCCAGATTTCGGGACCTGTAGAATTGTAATGGGCATCAATATTTAATTGATTAAAATACTGATTGATATAAATAGAACCTTTAATTTCGTTATGTAAGCGTTTCGCCACCTGATAGTAAGAGCGAGGATCATCAGCGCTAACATTAGCAGGACACACATAAACTTGCGCTCCCATAGACTTAAGCATGTCTATTTTATCTGCAGATGATTTAGAACTCACAGCCAGAATACACTGATATCCTTTAATAATACTAACCATAGCAATACTAAAACCTGTATTACCTGAAGTAGTTTCAATAATGGTGTCACCTGGAGTTAAAATACCTTGTCTTTCGGCTTCTTCAATAATATGAAGTGCTATTCTGTCTTTTGACGAATGACCTGGATTAAAAGCTTCTACTTTAGCAAAGAAATCGCCTTCGAAGTCTTTAGTCATTTTGTTTAATTTGATAAGAGGCGTTTTACCTATTAACTGTAAAACATTATCAAATACTTGTTTGTCTTGTTTCATAAACACTATTTATCAGTTTCAATAGACTATTTCAAATTGAAACGTAAAACCTTGCAAAATTACGATTTTTTTTTAAACTAACTAGTAATTCCTTCTAAGTCTAGTAAAAAAGCGTATTCCTGAGCATCTTCTTTTAATGCTTCAAATCGTCCGGAAGCTCCACCATGACCAGCTTTCATATTGGTGACCAGATAAAGCTTGTTAGTATCTTGTTTATAAGTTCTAAGCTTTGAAACCCATTTTGCAGGTTCCCAGTATTGCACTTGTGAATCATGTAAACCAGTGGTAACCAATAGATTTGGATAGGTTTGCTTTTTTATATTATCGTAAGGCGAATAACTTTTTATATAATCGTAATACGCCTTCAAATTAGGATTTCCCCATTCATCATATTCTCCCGTTGTTAACGGAATTGTATCGTCTAACATGGTTGTTACCACATCTACAAAAGGAACAGCAGCTATAACGCCATTATAGAGTTCAGGAGCTTCATTGATGATTACTCCCATCAATAAACCTCCAGCACTTCCTCCCATGGCATATAAATGTTCTGAAGACGTATAACCTTCGGCAATTAAATGTTTTGAGCAATCTATAAAATCGGTAAACGTGTTTTTCTTTTTTAGAAGTTTTCCATCTTCATACCATTGTCTTCCCAGATATTCTCCTCCTCTTATATGAGCAATAACGTATATAAAACCTCGATCTAACAAACTCAAGCGTATGGTTGAAAAATAGGGATCAACCGTAGAACCATAACTGCCATAGGCATATTGCAATAATGGTGCGTTGCCATCAACTTTAGTGTCTTTTCTTCTAACAACAGACATTGGTATTTTTGTGCCATCCTCAGCTGTAGCCCAAATACGCTCTGAAGTATAATTATTTTTATCAAACGTTGGATCTAACACTTCCTGTTCTTTTTTAATCGCTTTCGTTTTAGTCCGCATATTAAAATCAATCACTGAAGCTGGATTTGTTAATGAGTTATAGGAATATCTCAAAATTTCAGTATTAAAATCAACATTCGTCCCAACATTAGCAGTGTAAGTCTCATTGTCAAACGGCAAATAGTAATCTTCTGTATCATCCCATCGTTTGATTCTGATTTGGTTTAATCCATTTGATCGTTCACTTACAACCAGATAATCCTGAAAAATATCAATATCCTCAATTAAAACATCAGTTCTATGCTCAAGAATATCAACCCAGTTGGAAAGTTGAGTTGCGTTTTCAGGCGTTTTCATTAACTTAAAATTGGTCGCTTTATCTTTATTAGTTACGATATAGAAATGATTTTGAAAATGGGAAATGCTATATTCTAATCCGCGTTTTCGTTTTTGAAAAACTTTAAATTCTTCATCAGGAGTATTTGCATTAAGAATATGAAATTCATTTGTCATTGTACTATAACAGGCAATGATGATATACTTTCTGGACTTCGACTTATAAACTGTAACACCGAAAGTATCGTCATCTTCAGTAAAAACAATCGTATCATCCAGCTCTAAATCACCTATTTTATGTTTGTAGATGACATTTGCGCGAAGTGTTTGCTCGTCTTTTTTTGTATAAAAAATGGTACAATTATCATTCGCCCAAGTTGAAGAACCTGTAGTGTTTTCAATCACATCTGAAAAAATCTCATTGGTAATTAAACTTTTAATTTGAAGTTTGTACTGACGTCTTCCAACAGTATCAACTCCAAAAGAAATCATAGTGTTATCAGGACTCACACTTAATCCTACCAATCTGAAATAGCTATGATCTTTCGCCATTTCATTGCAATCGAAAAGCAATTCTTCTTCAGCATCTAAACTTTCTTTTTTCCGAATATAAACAGGATAATCTTTGCCCTTTTCATAACGGACTATGTACCAGTAACCATTATATTTATAAGGAACTGAAGCATCATCTTCTTTAATTCTGGCTTTCATTTCATCAAACAATTGCTTTTCAAAATCTTTAGTATGAGCTGTTTCCTGTTCATAATAATCGTTTTCTGTGTTGAGATAATCAAGTACGTTTTGATCTTCTCTCTGGTTTAGCCAAAAATAATTATCAATTCTGGTATCACTATGTATTTGTAATTCTTTAGGAATCTGTCTCGCAACAGGCACTTTAATAGTCATCTTCATTTTTCTTTTTAAAAGTCAGGCAATTTAGTAATTTTGCAACTTATAATTTAAAACTTAACAATATGTTTGGAGATATGATGGGAATGATGGGTAAACTTAAAGAAACCCAGAAAAAAGTAGAAGAAACTAAAGAACGTCTTCACAGTGTTTTAATTGACGAAACCAGTAATGATAACAAACTGAAAGTGACAATTACTGCTAACAGAACTATAAAATCAATTGCAATTGACGACGAATTACTTCAAGATAAAGACATGCTTGAAGATTATTTAATTCTTACTCTAAATAAAGCTATTGAACGGGCAACAACGGTTCATGAAACTGAAGTTGCTGCAGTAGCAAAAGCAGGCATGCCAAATATTCCTGGCATGGATATGTTTAAATAATTTTAGCTTTAGAAATCATACAAAACTTCTAAAAGCCGCTCGTGCATGGTATCTGTGTAGTCGAGATGTGTCACCATTCGAAGTTTATTGCTTCCCATGCCAATGATACGTATGTTTTTATCTGATAGTTGCTGAAGGAATTCAGTTTCATCAACATGAGACTCTAATTCAAAAATAACGATGTTGGTTTCTATCGGCTCTACTTTAGCAATAATGGACAATTCTGATAAGACAGATCCTATCTCTTTTGCTTTTTTATGATCGTCTTCCAAACGATTAATATTGTGGTCTAAGGCATACAGACCTGCAGCAGCTAAATAACCTACCTGTCTCATATTTCCTCCCAGAATTTTACGGACTCTAACGGCATTGTGCATCAAGTCTTCATCGCCAATTAATACAGAACCAACAGGACAACCTAATCCTTTACTTAAACAGACAGAAATGGTATCAAAAAGCTCACCATATTGCTGTGTTGTTTCATTTTTTGCAACCAATGCATTCCACAGTCGTGCGCCATCTAAATGGTAACCTAACTTATGATCATCACAAATGCCTCTGATGTTTTTCAGTTCTTCAAAATCCCAACAAGCTCCTCCTCCTTTGTTCGTCGTGTTTTCAACTTCAACTAAAGTGGTTTGGCTATAATAATACGCATCAGGATTAATAGCTTCTTTAACTTGAGATGCAGTAAACATACCTCTTTGTCCATTTATTAAATGACATGAAATCCCACTATTGAAAGATGCTCCACCAGCTTCATAATTATAAATATGCGCATATTTATCACATATCACCTGTTCACTTGGATTGGTATGCAATTTTAAAGCCGTTTGATTTGCCATGCTTCCCGAAGGAAAAAACAAAGCTTTGGGTTTACCAAACATCCTAGCCAGTCGTTCTTCTAACGTATTTACTGTTGGATCTTCTCTAAAAACATCATCTCCAACCTCGGCAGACATCATAGCATCTAACATGCCTTTAGATGGTTTTGTTACTGTATCGCTACGTAAATCTATAATCATAATACTTTCCTTTAAAACAAGAATTTTTAGTTACTAAATTTTTATTTTTAGAGGGCTTCGACTGCACTCAGCCTGACATCTAGTTATAATGACACACATCACTCCCAATTGGTGAGCCATCAGGTATTTTTGGTGATTGCTCAATTTTAAACTCTTCAGGATCTTCATTAAATTGTTCAATTAACTTCAAATATTGATTTCTATAATCTGGAGATTTGTTATATGAATTGATTCTGATAGCATTCATATTTACAACTAAAGGCTTATTCATTTGATTTTTAAAGTGTTCGAGAAACTGATTTGCAATAGCATTGACCTGAAAAAAGGCCTTATCATTTACAGCAAGATTCATTAAATGTTTTAATACATTCACATTTATTGCATGTTGAACTTCGTTTAAATAAAAATCGTCATGATTCTTTTTGATTGAGTTCTCAAATAGAACTCTTAGCAACTCTTCCAGACTTACCTGACTTTGATCTAAACTGTACTGTTGTATCATCCTGTTAGCACGCTCTGGATGAAGCAATAAACCTAAAGTCATATCACTTGCAGTAGCTGCAGCACTCAATGGATCGAAAGCAACTCCGGTTAAACTAGAGAATGATTCACGACTTCTGTTATAAGTATAAGCTCTTGGAGGAAACAGGTTGAGTTTTTCTTTTGGAATTACCAGTGTTTCAGCAGAAATCGTTTTTAATATAGACGCTAATGCATCTCGTTGCATTTGAGCTTCAACTGGTTTAACAATCGTTTGTCCATCACCTTTTACAGCATAGTTATAATTCAACCCTCCAACCACTTTGGCTGCTGCTTCAGTTTGGTAACGATGGAAAAAATAAAGTGGTACAAATACATCTTCTAAAACCGAATAAGGTTCACCATCACGAATATTATCTTTTGAAAAATTAGAAATGGCTTTTTGTCTGACATCTAAAACATTTTCAAGTTCTTCTGAAGCCGATTTACCGTTATCCCAAAGATGTGCAAAAGCATGAGCGCCTCCTTTTGCTCTGGCGTCACTATCGGAAATAAATTGATGTCCAGCAAACGTTGCAGCTTTTAAAATGGTATTGAGTGCTTCCGTTTCGTTTGTGTTTTTATCAAATTCTGAATAGCTATAGGCTACAGTCACTTTATCCCAGTCTCCAATTCCAACAGCATACGCATCATTTAAATCAATCTCTCCATTTTTGAGGGTCACTAAAGGGTGTGGATAATCCATTACTGAAGCTCTTCCATTGGTGCTTGCCGCAAAATTATGAGCAAAACCAATCGTATGACCAACTTCATGAGCACTCAACTGGCGAATTCTTGCCAAAGCCATATCTAACATGGGCTGATAATTATCATCACGCTCAGCAAAAGGTTTGTTTAATAATGCCTGCGCAATCATAAAATCCTGACGGATTCGCAAACTTCCTAAGCTGACATGACCTTTGATGATTTCACCTGTTCTTGGATCCACAACACTTCCACCATAACTCCATCCTCTGGTAGAACGATGAACCCACTGAATCACATTATAACGACAATCCATCGGATCAGCATCAGTTGGAAGCATTTTCACCTGAAATGCATCTTTAAATCCGATAGCTTCATAAGCTTCATTCCACCAGCGAGCACCTTCTAAAAGTGCAGACCGAACAGGTTCAGGAGTTCCTGGATCAAGATAATAAATGATAGGTTCTTTGGCTTCGCTAACTTCTGCTTTAGGATTTTTCTTCTCTAAGCGATGACGAATGATGAAACGTTTTTTAATCGGCTCCTGAATTGGTGTCGCATAATCTAAATACGACATTGAAATGGCTCCACTTCTCACATCAAACTCGCGCATTTCATAACCATTATCTGGTAATTCAATAAAACTATGATGTTGAATGACACTTACCAATGATGCTGTTGGACTCACAGTTTTAATATGTTTTCCGGTTGGCTGACCTTCAAAAGTCAATAAGGCTTCAAACTCTACGTTTTTTGGAAATGCTTTTGTTCTATCAAGTGATAAGGCACTTTTTGATGTATCTAATTTATAGGATCCTTCTTTGCTGCGCTTAAAAGTTCCAATGACACCATGCGCATCTTCCATTAAAAAAGGCGTTAAATCTATAACGTAAGTTCCATTCTTTTCCTCTTCAATTTTGAATCCGAATAACACCGATTTAGCAAAGGCCTGTTCAATACTTTTCTTTTCAAGTTCATTATCTGTTATGGCTCTGTAATTCTGATTAGGCTGAACTAATAACAATTTGTTACCAGCTTTCTGAAACTTCACTATACGCTCTCTTCCCAACTGACCTCTGTCTAAACCAATATCGTTGGAACCTACTCCTGTTGCTAATGAATTTACATATAAAAACTCTTCATTTAAATTTTTAACTTCCAGATAGATTTTATCTTGTGCTTCTTCGTAGTAAAAATCAAAAAATCCATTGTAGTTTTTTAGTTCTTTTTTTT
>JAAEZL010000027.1:2137-7529 GCA_018222875.1 Algicola sp. | reverse complement strand
TAAAACCTGAGAAAAAAATTGAAATGACAAAAGGCAAAAAATGGTAGTAAGTACAGGAGATTTCATATTAAAATTTTAGCCTATAAAATTACATAAATTAATGGTAAAAAAGTAAATAAAATCTTTCTCTACTGAGACTTTCGTTATACATTTGTTGAAAATTTCACACTATGATTACTTCAGATCAAATAAAAGATCTCAACACACGCCTTGATAAACTAAGGCACTATCTTTGACATAGATGCTAAACTTATAGAAATTTCTAACGAAGAAGAACAAACCTTCGACCCAAATTTCTGGAACGATTCCAGACAAGCCGAGTTGGTAATGAAATCAATTCGTGAGAAAAAAAGCTGGGTTGAAGATTATAAAACTGCAAAAACCTTATTAGAAGATTTAGAAGTCATTTATGAGTTTTACAAAGAGGATGAAGCCACAGCCGAAGATGTTAAAGACAGGTTTCAAAAAGCCTTACTTCCTATAGAAAAACTTGAATTTAAAAACATGTTATCTGATGAAGGTGACAACTTAAGCGCTGTACTTCAAATTACTGCTGGTGCTGGTGGAACTGAATCTTGTGATTGGGCAAGCATGCTTATGCGAATGTATTTGATGTATGCTGAAAAAAATGGATTTAAAGTTAAAGAGCTCAACTTCCAGGAAGGTGATGTTGCTGGGATTAAAACAGTAACTCTCGAAATTGAAGGCGATTATGCCTTTGGCTGGTTAAAAGGTGAAAATGGTGTACATCGTCTGGTTCGGATTTCGCCTTTTGACAGTAATGCAAAACGACATACCAGTTTTGCTTCCGTATATGTATATCCTTTAGTTGATGATACCATCGAAATTGAAATAAATCCTGCTGATATTGAAATCACAACAGTAAGATCCAGTGGAGCTGGTGGACAAAACGTTAATAAAGTTGAAACCAAGGTTCAGTTAACACATAAACCCTCAGGAATTCAAATTTCATGTTCCGAAACCAGATCGCAACATGATAACAGGTCTCGGGCTATGCAAATGCTAAAATCTCAATTGTACGAAATAGAATTACAGAAGCAAATGGCACAACGAGATGATATTGAAGCCGGAAAAATGAAAATTGAATGGGGAAGCCAAATCCGTAATTATGTCATGCATCCTTATAAATTAGTAAAGGATGTAAGGTCTGCTCATGAAACCGGAAATGTTGATGCTGTCATGGATGGTGATTTAGAACCATTTTTGAAAGCCTACCTGATGATGATGGGACAAAAAGAAGAAAATCCAAACCAATTATAACTATGATTACAATTTATCACAATCCACGTTGTAGAAAATCCAGAGAAGGACTTCAGATATTAGAAAATTCTGGCAAGGATTTTGAAGTCGTAAAATATCTTGACGAACCTCTTTCCGAAGTCAAACTAAATGAAATTATTAGGGTATTGGGAATTAAACCTATAGACCTGGTAAGAACAAATGAAGCGATTTGGAAATCTGAGTTCAAAGGGAAAGATTTAAAAGATAAGGACATTGTTTCTGCTATGGTAAAACATCCAAAATTGATAGAGCGACCAATTGTAATAAGTGATGACAGAGCAGTTATAGGAAGACCTCCATCTTTAATACTTGACATTATTTAATACATGAAAAATATGATGAAATTTATAAGAAGCAGCATCATAATGCTCACTTTAGTACTTAGCGGTTATAGTTACTCTCAAACTGAAGCAGAGATTAAGTATGAAAAAGAGCGTTATGAAGAAAAAACTAAAGAAATAAAAGCCCAAATCGTCAGTGATATCACAGATGCTCTTAATTTAGATGCATTTAAAAAGCAAATTGTAACGCAATCTATTGAGTCTTATTTTGAAGAAGTGACTAAAATTTACTCGTATGATCTCCCTGTTTATGAAAAACAAGATCTGGTGACTCAGTTAGATGCCAGGCATTTTAATGATTTAAAAACCATACTCAAACAGGAACAAATTGATTATATCATCAATCAACTCAAAGGCGACTGGAAAAAAGACAAAAAAAAGAAGAAGCGAAAAAGAAGAAAGCAAAACAATTAGTTTGTTCTTTTACGATAATTTACAATAAGTCTTGTGTTTTTTTTAAATTTTGTTTAACATAAGATTAACCCAAGTTCGTATCAAGTAGTTTTATTTTTGCTAGTCTTATAAATGCAATTAACACTACAACTTGATTATGAAATTAAACTTTACACTGCTCCTACTTCTATTCTCTACAATTTGCTTCGCCCAAAAAGAACTTACAGTTAGTGGTAAAGTCGTTGATGCTGATGAAAATTTTCCTTTAGAATACGCAACCATCTCATTTATAAGTCAACCTGACAATACAGTGGTTACAGGAGGTATTACAGACCTTGATGGTAAATTTTCAATTGAAGTCCCAAAAGGAACTTACGATGTAAAAATTGAATACTTATCGTATAAAACTAAAACATATACTGGTAAAGTTATTGACGAAACTATAGATTTAGGAACCGTTAGTCTATCGCTCAATCTTGAAGCATTAGATGCCGTTGAGATCGTCGCAGAACGTACTACTGTTGAAATTAAACTGGATAAAAAAATATACAATATTGGTAAAGATTTAACTACAGCTGGAGGAACCGTTAGTGATGCCTTAAATAATGTGCCTTCTGTTTCTGTGGATATTGAAGGTGGTATCAGTTTACGTGGAAATGAAAACGTTAGAATTTTAATAAACGGAAAACCTTCAGCTCTGGCAGGATTTGGAGATACAAATGTTTTAAGTCAGTTGCCAGCTGAAGCCATAGAACGTGTTGAAGTGATTACTTCCCCTTCCGCCAGGTATGATGCTGAAGGAACAGCAGGTATTTTAAATATAATACTTAGACAGAAAGAAACTTTAGGGTTTAATGGTTCAGTAAATATAAATTTAGGAGATCCGGAATTGGTTGGTATTGCCACAACACTGAATTACAGAACCGAAAAATTCAACCTTTTTTCTAACATTGGTTTTAGATATTTTGATGCGCCAAGAAATAGTTTTAGTGACATCGAATACTTTAATCGTACGGTTGACGGTACACTTATAACACCAGAATACGAACGTGTGAGAGAAGATCAGGAGGTTACGCGTTTAAATAGAAACTACAATGGTAATATTGGTATGGAGTATTTCTTAACCGAAAAAAGTTCTATTACTGGAAGTTTTTTCTACAGATATGGTGAAGATGCTGATTTATCAACAAACATCAGTGATCGTTTTAATAACAATGCAATTGTAGAACGTACACGAAGAGCTGAGCGTCAAAATGAAGAAGATAATAGATATCAAATCTCTTTAAACTATATTACTAAATTCAATGATAGTGGTCATGAACTAACAGCCGATTTTCAATATGAAAATTCTGCCGAGGAACAATTTACTTTTATAGATGAAAACTTTGTGGTTACAGAGAACACAAACCCTGAGCCTTTTCAAAAAGAACAAATTTTTCAAACTGAAGATCAAAATGAATACCTTGTTCAAGCAGATTATGTATTGCCTATAGGAGAAGATACCAGGTTTGAAGCTGGTTACAGAGGAAGTTTTCAAAACGAAATAACAGACTACCGATTAGAACAGGAAGACATTACCAATGGAAACTTTTTTGTAAATGATACCATCACTAATATTTTTGACTATGACGAAAATGTTAATGCTGTGTATTCGCAATATGGAACGAAATTCGGTGAATTCTCTTTTCTTTTAGGACTGCGTTTAGAGCATACGCAACTTAAAGGAAAAATAAACTCTAGACTTACAGATGCTGAACTCAACGAAGCTTTCGGATTTCCAATTGACACAGATTTTGATAAAAACTACTTAGGTTTGTTTCCTACAGTGAATCTTATATTTAATCTTGGTAAAGATGACAAAACTGAAGAGAGCATTACTTTAGGATATAACAGAAGAATTAACAGACCTCGTGGATGGTTTATCAACCCATTTCCTACGCGTTCAAGCAGAACAAATGTATTTCAGGGAAACCCGAATCTTAATCCTGCTTTTGCCAGTACTTTCGACTTAGGGTATTTAAAGCGATGGGATAAAATTACCTTAACGAGTTCTGTATATTATCAACATGAAACCGATTCATTTGAACGTGTTCAGGAAAATACGGGTCAGCAAACATCAGATGGAATTGATATTGTTAGAACTATTCCTGTTAACCTTTCAACCAATAAACGTACAGGTGCCGAATTTGGAATACTCTACAATCCTGAAAAATGGTTGCGTTTAAATACCAGTTTTAACTTTTTTCAGTTTGAAACTGAAGGAGAATTCAACGGCATTGACTACAGTACAAAAAACACAAGTTGGTTTGCTCGTTTTAGCGGAAAAGTAACGTTGCCAGGTAAAATAGACTGGCAGACTAATGCATTTTACAGAGGTGCTCAAGAAGATGCTCAAACACGCACCAAAGGTATCTTTACCATGGATTTAGCCTTTAGTAAAGAAATTTTTAATGACAACGCTACAATATCCTTAAACGTTAGAGATGTATTTAATTCCAGAATAAGACGATCGTTCACAACAACTGAATTTTTCAACAGAGAAAGTGAGTCGCAATGGAGAGTGCGTCAGTTGACTTTAGCTCTGATCTATCGTTTCAATCAGCAAAAGAAAAGACAACGTAATGAAGACCGTGGAGATCGAGATGATTTCGATTTTGAAGGATAAACACCTTCTCAGATACGTATAAATAAAAAAGGAAACCAAATTGGTTTCCTTTTTTTATAATAATAAAACTAAACACTAGCTCTTAGCAGCACGTTTAGCTTTCTTTTCTTCTTTGATTTCTTTTAAGCGTTCAATTAAAGATCCGCCAATCCAGTAAGGAACAACAAATGTGATTAAAAAAATCATCAACCAAAACCCTATTGTTAATATGGTTAAAAACGCTAAAAATCCTAAATATTGGTCAAATTCAAACATGTGGTTTTTTTTTGTTAAGGCAAAGATATAATAAACAGATTTGTTTTACAATAGTTTATTTGGGTTTTATTAACAGGATATTAAAAGATTAAATATCACTAAAGCATCTCAGAAGCTCTGTGACTTCAAATTCTGTCGTACATTATGCTGAAATTGAAAAATTAAAATGATTATTATTAAACAATTACTCGTCAAAATCCTAACTTTGTAACACTATAAACTACACATTATAATTATGGAATTCAGAATAGAAAAAGACACAATGGGTAATGTAAAAGTACCTGCTGATAAACTTTGGGGAGCACAAACTGAACGTTCTCGCAATAACTTTAAAATTGGAGCGCCTGCTTCTATGCCTTTGGAGATTGTTTATGGGTTTGCCTATCTAAAAAAAGCGGCTGCCTATACCAATGCTGAGTTAGGTGTTTTAGACAAT
>JAAEZL010000027.1:0-2127 GCA_018222875.1 Algicola sp. | reverse complement strand
TGCTTTTAAAATTGGAGAATGTGCTTCTATGGGTTTGGGGATAGTTTATGCTTAAGCGTATCTAAAAAAAGCGGCTGCCTATACCAATGCTGAGTTAGGTGTTTTAGACAATGAAAAACGTGATTTAATAGAAAAAGTCTGTGATGAAATCCTCGATGGTAAGCATGACGACCAGTTTCCTTTGGTGATCTGGCAAACTGGTTCTGGTACACAAAGTAATATGAATGTTAATGAAGTTATTGCTAACCGAGCACATCAGATTGCTGGAAAGATCATTGGTGAAGGCGAAAAAACAATTCAGCCTAATGATGATGTCAACAAATCTCAGTCATCTAACGATACATTCCCTACAGGAATGCATATTGCTATCTATAAAAAGGTGGTTGAAACTACAATTTCAGGTGTGATCAAACTAAGGAATACACTTCACGAAAAATCTGTTGCCTTTAAAGATGTTGTAAAAATTGGTCGTACGCATTTAATGGATGCTACACCTTTGACACTCGGACAAGAATTTTCGGGTTACGTCTCACAGTTAGATCATGGATTAAAAGCTTTAGAAAACACATTGCCTCACCTGTCAGAATTAGCTCTTGGTGGTACAGCAGTTGGTACTGGACTTAATACTCC
The DNA here is from genome assembly GCA_018222875.1 of Algicola sp. GTDB lineage: Bacteria > Bacteroidota > Bacteroidia > Flavobacteriales > Flavobacteriaceae > Psychroserpens. The sequence continues at coordinate 1,497 of JAAEZL010000027.1, read as the reverse complement.
TGATGGCTACAGTGAACTTGTAGCAGATTATATTGCTAAATTTACTGGCTTACCTTTTGTTTCAGCAGATAACAAATTTGAAGCGCTTGCTGCACATGATGCCTTAGTTGAAACTCATGGTGCTCTAAAACAATTAGCCGTTTCGCTTAATAAAATTGCAAACGATATTCGTATGATGGCTTCTGGTCCTAGAAGTGGGATTGGAGAAATTTTAATTCCGGCAAACGAACCTGGTAGTTCTATCATGCCTGGAAAAGTAAATCCTACACAATGTGAAGCTTTAACAATGGTTTGTGCTCAGGTTATGGGCAATGATGTTGCAGTTACCGTTGGTGGCACTCAAGGTCATTATGAATTAAATGTGTTTAAACCTATGATGGCAGCAAACGTATTACAATCTGCTCAATTGCTTGGTGATGCCTGTGTGAGTTTTGAAGAACATTGCGCTTCTGGTATTGAACCAAATCACCATGTTATTAAACAGCTATTAAATAATTCATTGATGTTAGTCACTGCTTTAAATACTAAAATAGGGTATTATAAAGCTGCTGAAATCGCCAATACTGCACACAAAAATGGGACAACATTAAAAGAAGAAGCTATCAATCTTGGTTATGTTTCAGCTGAAGACTATGATGCTTGGGTTAAACCAGAAGATATGGTAGGCTCTCTAAAATAAAATCCATAACTTACGGTATAATCAACAACCTAATATTATGAAAAAAACATTACTTAATTTAAGTCTTTTTTTAATTGCTAGTTTTTCTGTTTTTTGTCAGACAACCTTTGCTCCAGTAGTGAACATTGATCCCAATACTGGCAATGAACCTTATGAAATAGAATCTGGAGATTTAGATGGCGATGGTACAATTGACTTAGTCATGGCTACGTTTGATGCTGCAGGATCTGCCGATATCGTCAAATGGTATAAAAATGATGGTTCTGGAAACTTTACAATTCAACCAACTATTTCCTCTACGATTACTTTTATCGATGGTTTAGAAGTTGCGGACATTGACGGACAATTTGGTTTAGATATTATTGTAACCTCACAAAATCAAAATAAAGTGGTTTATTTCTTAAGTGATGGTGTTGGTGGTTTTGGTGCTGAAACGAGTATTGATGCATCAATTTTAGCTCCTGGAGAAGTCAAGGCTGGTGACATAAATTTAGACGGAAATATGGATATCGTAGTTCCCTCATTTAGTGAGTTTAAAACGGTTTGGTATGCTGGAGATGGAACAGGTGGTTTTTCAGCTGAGCAAACCATTCAAATAGATGGAGGTGGTGTTGATACACCTTATTTTGTTGATATAGCAGATTTTGATGGTGATACAGATTTAGATGTACTGATTGGTATTTTTACGTTTCCAGCACCTCAAAGTATAGAAATTTACTACAATCAATATATTGAAAGTGGCTCTACTGCAGTGTCTTGGATTAAAGATACTCAAACTGTTGATAATACACTTGCACGAATAATTAATATTGAGTTTG
>JAAEZL010000232.1 GCA_018222875.1 Algicola sp. | reverse complement strand
ATAAAAAAAGCATCCAGATTGGATGCTTTTTTATTTATTATTGATTCTATTTAAACTATGAAAACAAATATACTTAGTATGTACGAAAAGTGTAGCATCAAAGATGCAAAAAAGCCGAAGGCTGCAGGTATATAATCTTCTGTCGTGTATTTATTTACAAGGTTAGAAGTTTGATATAATATTGAACCTCCTGCTAATAAACACATGGCAACTGAAAACCATAAACCAAGATTAAAACCAAAAAGCGTTCCTGCAACTATCAATCCGATAGCAATAAAAAAGCCTATCATTAATCCAGTTTTTAGAAATGAAAAATCTTTTTTAGTTAAAAACACTACTGCAGACAACCCTGTAAATAAAGCTAGAGTTACAATCGCTGCCTGATTCAAAATCTCAGGACCAGACTCCATATAAAATGCAGCAATATAAATAAGTGGCACGAAAATAAAAGCTTCAGCTAATATATAAAGACCATAAGCCAAATATTGTGTTTGCTTATTTGGTGATTTCATTGCCATTCGTTCAGCATAATTGGTTGCAAGCATGAATCCTCCAAGCATGATTAGCCAACGGTAGCCTTCAGTCATAGATAATGCAAAATCAACGATCGTTTCGCTTTGTAATAATAAATACTCAAAGACAATAAAAAGAAGTACACCTCCAGCCACGTGACCATACGTTTTTTTGTAAAAAGCAACGCGATCTACATCAGATAGCTCATTGAGCAATACACGTTCTTGAATTTGATTTTCCATAAGAATGTTTTGTTTAGAATTTGAAATGTAAGAAAAAAGTCGGATATGTTAATTATCCGACTTTATATATTTGTTTAAAATTAGAATTAGTCTCTGCTTCCAAACACCTGAAATGCCCAATACAATAATGAAGCTAATGCTCCAATTGCAGCAACCAAATATGTTCTTGCTGCCCATTTTAAAGCATCTTCTGAACCTTTATATTCTTCAGGAGTTACCATGTTTTTATTTTTTAACCAGGCTAAAGCGCGATTACTTGCGTCGTATTCAACTGGTAGAGTTATAAAACTAAATAAGGTTGCAAATGCCATAAATACTAAACCTGCAACAGCTACCCAATATCCTAAACCAACACCTGCAGCAGCTCCAAGAACTAAGCCTCCAATCACCAACCATTGTGACATTCCAGATGTTACACTTACAATTGGCACTAAAGCCGAACGCATACCTAAAGCGCTGTACGCTTGAGCATGTTGAACGGCATGACCAACTTCATGTGCTGCAACAGCTGCAGCAGCAGCATTCCTTTGATTATATACTGGCTCACTAAGATTCACTGTTTTATTTTTTGGATTGTAATGGTCTGTGAGTTGCCCTCTAACAGCAATCACTTCAACATCACTAATGCCATTATCTGCTAACATCTTTTCTGCAATTTCCCTTCCGCTCATGTTGTTGCGTAATTGTACTTTAGAATACTTGGCAAATTTTTGTTTAAGTTTATTACTTACCAACCAGCTTATTAGTGTAATAGCACCAATTAATATCCAGTAACCCATTCCTATTCCTCCCATAATTTTTATATTAAAATTTACAGTTTAAAGTTAGCAAAAAGTAAGCCAATTTTAATGTAGGAAATTTTGTCAGTAAATTTTTATGACAACACTTATATTACATGGCATCTATACTCCAATCAAAGGCTTCAGCAATTTCCTCATACACAATTTTACCTCTAACAATATTTAATCCTTTTGCTAACGATTTATCTTGTTCACAAGCCTTTTCCCAACCAAAATTTGCCAGCCTTAACACATAAGGCAAAGTTACATTTGTAAGTGCTAAAGTTGATGTGTATGGAACAGCTCCAGGCATATTAGCTACACAATAATGTACAACATCATCTATAATATAGGTCGGATTTTCATGCGTTGTGGCTTTTGTCGTATCAATACAACCACCTTGATCTACAGCGACATCAACAATAACAGTTCCTGGTCGCATTTCTTTTAACATATCACGTGTGATTAGCTTTGGTGCTTTAGCACCTTTAATTAAGACACCTCCAATAATTAAATCATGATCTTTAATTCGTTTTCTGATATTATATTCGCTGGAAAATTCTGTAACCACATGATTTGGCATCACATCATTAACATATCGAAGTTGCTTCATATTGATATCCATTATGGTCACATGAGCACCTAAACCTGCAGCCATTTTAGCGGCTTGAATTCCAACAACTCCAGCACCTAAAACCAAGACTTTACCTGGAGGAACACCTGGAACACCTCCAAGCAAAACACCTCTTCCCTTGATTGGTTTTTCCAAATATTTTGCACCTTGCTGAATTGCCATTCGTCCGGCAACTTCTGACATTGGTGTTAATAATGGTAACGAGCCATCGCTATCTTCAACTGTTTCGTAGGCAATACATACCGATTTACTTTTAATCATCTCCTTAGTTAACACTTGGCTCGAAGCAAAATGAAAATAAGTGAAAATGACATGCTTAGACGTAATTAGAGGATATTCATCTTCAATAGGTTCCTTCACCTTGACAATCATGTCACTTGAAGCATATACATCTTGAATAGTGTTTAAAATTATAGCACCAACTTCTTTGTAGTCATCATCAAAAAAACCACTTCCGAAACCAGCATCCTTCTGAACATAAACCGTATGATTGTTTCTGGTTAATTCAATAACACCTGCTGGTGTCATACCTACTCTGTTTTCATTGTTTTTAATTTCCTTAGGAATTCCTATAATCATTGTTGTATCATTTAGTGGTTACCGAAAGAAAAATACAATGAATATTTTAACAGTACTGATTGAAATTTAAGTTCTTAATCATTTTTATGACATTCTCAAATTGAAGCCTTCTAAATGCAAAATTTGTAATTTTTATGCATGTTTATTCAAAGTTTTGAAGCACAATATTTGGTTACTTAAAACAGAAACACTCCGTATAAAAT
>JAAEZL010000026.1:13602-33344 GCA_018222875.1 Algicola sp. | reverse complement strand
CTGGAACAGTTAAATTTTTTAATGATTCAAAAGGATTTGGATTCATTACCAACGACGAAACAGGAAAAGACATTTTCGTACACGTATCAAACCTTAATGGTGTTGAGTTACGTGAAGGCGATAGTGTAGAGTACAACGAAGAAGAAGGAAGAAAAGGGATGGTTGCCGCTAACGTGCAAGTTCTCTAAGAATATACTTTATTACAGTTTCAACGTCTAACGAAAGTTAGGCGTTTTTTTTGTGCAATTTTAGGCGTTACCACAAGGGTCGCGCTCTCACTACTCGCTTTTTTACTGTTTTAAAGACCTTTCGACTGTGCTCAAGGTGACAGTAAAAAGAGCTCAAACAGGCCGTTCCATCGCTAACGCGAATAGTAACTTAGTTCAAATTTCGTTTTTCAAGAAAGAAACGCTTCATTAACAAAGAAGCTTCTTCAGCAAGAATACCAGCAACAACTTCAGTTTTAGGATGAAGTTTTGTTCCCATAGTTTTAAATCCACGTTGCTCATCACTTGCACCATATACAATTTTAGAAATCTGACTCCAGTACAAAGCACCAGCACACATCTGGCATGGTTCTAAGGTGACATAAAGTGTGCAATTGCTTAAATACTTTCCACCTAAAAAGTTGGCTGCAGCAGTGATGGTCTGCATTTCGGCATGAGCAGTGACATCATTTAACAATTCTGTAAGATTGTGAGATCTCGCAATAATCCGATCATTAATCACAATAACTGCACCAACAGGAATCTCTCCTTTTTCAAAGGCAACTTCAGCCTCAATTAAGGCTTTTTTCATAAAGTAAGTATCGTCAAAAGGGTTTTCCATTTATGAAGAGAATTCTTATCCAAAAATACAATTTCAAATGCTACATTTGTAATGGAATGAAAAAATTATTAGATCATATCAACTTTCCTTCAGATTTAAGACAATTAAATCCTGATGAATTACCACGTCTTGCTAAAGAGTTACGTGAGTTTATTATCAATATCGTCGCTACTAAAGAAGGGCATCTTGGCGCAAGTCTTGGTGTAGTGGAATTAACCTTAGCACTACACTATGTATTTAACACACCTGAAGATTTATTAGTCTGGGATGTTGGGCATCAGGCTTATGGTCATAAAATACTAACCGGAAGAAAGGATGTATTTCAAACCAATCGACAGTTTGGTGGTATTAGCGGGTTTCCAAAACGGGATGAAAGCGTGTATGATGCCTTTGGTGTCGGACATTCATCAACGTCAATTTCTGCTGCTTTAGGGATGGCTATAGCTTCAAAGCTTAAAGGCGAAAACAAGCATCATATTGCAGTTATTGGTGACGCATCAATTGCAAGTGGAATGGCTTTTGAAGGCTTAAATCATGCAGGAGTTACTGATGCTAATCTATTGGTGATTTTAAACGATAATGCCATTGGAATTGATCCAAGTGTTGGTGCATTAAAACAATATTTAACCAATGTCAAGAAAGGAAAAGAAAAACAAGATAACGTCTTTGAAGCTTTAAACTTTGATTATTCAGGTCCAGTTGATGGTCATGATTTACCAACATTGATATTAGAGTTAGAAAGGTTAAAAACCGTAAAAGGACCAAAATTTTTGCATGTTATTACCACTAAAGGAAAGGGTTTAAAGCAAGCTGAAGCCGATCAGGTCAGGTATCATGCACCAGGAAAGTTTGATGCTCAAACTGGTGACCTACATGCCAAATCTGCTGAACAACAACCACCTAAATTTCAAGATGTTTTTGGACATACACTGGTTGAATTAGCCAGAAACAATAAAAAGATTGTTGGTATTACTCCTGCCATGCCAACAGGGAGCTCTTTAAAGTTTATGATGGAGCAAATCCCAGAACGCGCTTTTGATGTTGGTATAGCAGAGCAACATGCAGTGACTTTAGCTGCAGGAATGGCAACCCAAGGATTAATCCCGTTTTGCAATATTTATTCTACCTTTTTGCAACGAGCCTATGATCAGGTCATTCATGATGTTGCACTTCAACAACTTCCTGTAATTTTTTGTTTAGATCGTGCAGGCTTGGTTGGTGAAGATGGTGCAACACATCATGGTGTTTTCGATTTAGCCTACTTGAGATGCATTCCAAATTTAATTTTGTTTGCGCCCAGAAACGAACTAGAGTTACGAAACATTATGTATACAGCTCAATTGGGATTAAAACAACCCATTGCTATAAGGTATCCTAGAGGAAGAGGAGGAATTTTAGATTGGAAACAGCCGTTTTCTAAAATTAAGATTGGAAAAGGAGAGTGTTTAAAAGAAGGGAGCAGCATTGCCATCTTAAGTATTGGAACTACGTCAGATAGTATTACTGAGTCTTTAAAAAAAGTTAACCATACTGATGCTTTTGCTCATTATGACATGAGGTTTGTAAAACCTTTAGATACAGCATTATTACACACTGTATTTAAAAAGTTTACAAACGTTATAACCATAGAAGATGGAACGATTTCAGGAGGTTTCGGAAGTGCTATTCTTGAATTTGCGTCATCACATAATTACAATAACAACATACAAGTCCTCGGAATTCCTGATGCTTTTGTTGAGCATGGAACTAAAGAACAATTGCAAGTGCATTTAAACCTTGATGTTTCAAGAATATCTGAGGTTTTAAATACTACTCTTGATCGTGTAAGTCTGAAGTAGCTATTTCAGATTGGTCATCAGCCTTATATAATTCAACAGAATTCTGAGGTTCTGTATCCCTGTTTTTAGTGACATCGTTTAACATAATTAAAAAGGCTAAAGTCACAAAAAAGATCACTGCAATGAATTGGGCATTTTTTTTCATGATAGTAGGTTTTATGATTTGGGCTTAACAATATAAACTAAAATACGGATAAAATGCAAATTTATTCGACGAAATGCACTAAATAAAAAAGGGAACTGTTACAGTTCCCTTTAATTTAATATGAAGAATATACTTATTTGATGATAATCTTTTTAGTTTCGATAACATTACCAACGCTAATATTCACAAAATAAATCCCAGAATTAAGATTTAAATTGATATCATATCTGGAATTAGATATATTGATTTTAGACGTATAAACTTTTTGTCCGTTAATGTTATAGATATTCATATCAGCATCTCCAAGATTATTTTTTGAAGCTACAGTAATCTGACCATTAGAAACCGTTGGGAATATTGAAATTAAATTAGTTTCAAGTTGGCTTTCAAGAACACTTAGTGGATCAGCAGTAAACTGACTTGTAAACATTCCTCTACCATGTGTAGATGCTAAAATAGTGTTGTCAGAAGTTCTTAAATCAAGATCTAAAACGGTCACATCGCTCATACCATTATAGGCCTGAACCCAATTAGGACTTGTCACTGTAAAATCGCCTGTTACCCAAACACCCAACTCAGTACCAATGATAATTTCCTGAGGGCGTAAAGGGTTTTGTAATATGCACTTAACAGGTAAATCTGGTAAATTTCCTTCAAGGCTTCTCCAGGATACACCTCCATCATTAGTATACCAAATACTTTGTACTCCATAATTATGCATGGTTACAAAAATTTCATTTTCATTTTCACCAAATTCTATATCCGAAACACTACCAATAAATGATGGACTTCCAATAGAGCTAAACGATGGAGAGGTATCTGCACTGGTAATTTTTAAAAGTCTTCCGTTTTTTAATCCAGCAAGCAATGTAGCTGTATTGGTAGGAGAAACTCCACCTGTAGGATATGGATTTAATTTAAATGCAGATGGTTCAGAATTAAGTAATCCATTAGTAAGTGTCGTAGCGTTTAAAAGTGTTTGGTTATTTACATTAGTATACCTTCCAATTCTTATATTTGAACCTAAGGAGGCATTTGTGTATAATACATTTCTGTTATCATCTAACTCAGCTTGATTAATAAAATCTCCACCAGTTGCATCCACAATAACATAGGCATTTGAATTCACATTTGGATAATCTGAGAAAATGTGATTTTGCCCTGGATAAGATGTAATTAAATAGGTACCGTCATTACTTATTTCAGTATAAGCTCCGTCTCCAGTTCTCGGATCAACAAATGCGTTTGCTCCAGCACTTGCATCAAAGGTCATTTGAGTACCATTATCTTGTGTACCTCCAGCTAAGTCATCGCCATCTGTTACATCAACTTGATTTATATCGCCATAATAGAATTGTATCGTATTATAATCTCTATTTCTGGCTTGAATGGCATTCGTATTCCCAGGACTAGGATTTGCAGCAAATACATCTGGAGAATAATACACTCCACCATCATTACCGAATATAGCCTCAGTTCCATTTGTTCCTGGTCTAAATGCAATAGCGTGATGATCGGCATGCACTAATGGAACCTGTAAATTAGCTAACTGGTTATTATTTGACCATTTTGAAATTTGTTCCCATGCAATTCCAAAATTACTTGATCTGTATAAATCGATTCCACCAACATAAAGATTGTTGTTTTCATCTGCTTCAATCACTAAATCGTAAAAGGCTTGACCTCTGGTATAATCATTGTCAGGTTGAGCTGTATCAACAGGATTTGGCTCAGAAGGCAAAGCACTCACACTGGCAAAGGCATTGTTTGTGAAAAATAAATCAGCTTGATTTCTATCTACAGCTACCCAAAATAAATTAGCATTGGTTTGAGAAGCTTCTAATTCAGTTCTTGCAGCACCAGAAATAGTAGCTTCCAGCGTAAATGTAAGTCCATCAGTAGATTTATAAATATCGCCTCCTGGATCTCCAAAAGGATTTCTGGTAGTTGTAAACCAAATATTGTTATTGATGTCTAACTCAATATCGCATGGGTTTTTAAAGTTGTTATTTGCATGTCTGATATCAAATCTATTCCAGTTGGTTCCACCATCAGTAGATTTATATAATCCCATTTCATCTAGGCCATGAAAATTGTTTGGGTTATTCGCAGATTCATAAGCTGCACTGGCAACTGCTGCATATATTTCTGTAGTTCCTCCATTATCTCTGGCAACGATATCATTTACATAAAAAATACCGTTTACATCTCCATTTCCAGGACTGAAACTATCATATCCGCCGAAAATTTTTGTCCAGGTAATACCAGCATCAGTTGATTTCCAGATGCCTCTACCAACTGCCTGACCTATAGTATAGGATTCACCAGAGGCGATATAAAATGTGTTTAAATCGTTTGGATCGTATATAATTGCAGTCACAGAAATATTAGCTTCAACATTTACCTGAGTCCATGATGAGTTAGGATCTGTAATGTCGTCGTTTACCCAAACACCACCTGCAACGCCACCTGCAAACACACGAGTATAATCATCTGCTGGATCTGCATTTCCAACATCATTAGGATCAAACATAATCCCTCTTGTACGTCCACCTTGATCATTCGGACCTCTGTCAATCCATGGGTTGTTTGTGTCTCCTCCAACACCTCTGTTTAAAGCGGCTCTTTGAGATTTTAATTCTGCCTGAATAGCTAAAACACGTTCAGGCATTGGTTTTCCAGTGGCTGGATCCATATTTAATTCCCACATTTGCTCATTAAACGCATTTGGAGGTAAGCCTAAAGCTTTTCTTTCCGTTCTTGAGAGAAGTTTAGTTTCTTTAAAGGGACTATTTTCTAAGAACTCTTCATGTTGCTGTCGTAACTTTGCTAAGGCATTTTGCTCTTCATTTTTGTTATTAAGTAACAGTATTGCAACAGAAGCGACTATTACAATTGAAGCAAAAATTAGTAACTTATTTTTCATCTTTTTCAATTTTTTTTTAATTATAAATGGTTTCCTTTTAGTTTATTGAATGTTAATATGGCATTTCTATCTGACAATTTTGAAATGTAAAAACACACTGACAATAAGCTTTCATACAAGTTGTCTTTCTTTAAGTCTATGTTTTTAGGAAAAACTTTCAAAATTAACGCATCAAAATTTGATAAATTTCCTACAAAATTATTAGAAATTGCAGTTGTAAAGATATTTAAAAGTTCATTAATAACCTTAAATCCTGCGATTTCCTTATCAATAACGTCTTTAGATTGGTAAATATTTTCGATACTCAGTTTGATAATATCCTTTATTTGAGCTTCATATTTACTGTTATCTAACAATGCTTTAGAGTATGTGCCATTGAGAATATCTTCTTCGTTAGTCATGAATAATTCAACAGCTTCGTTAATTAAGGTGTTAATTGCTAAAGCTCTGAGGTAACTCACTCTGTCCTGTGTTGTTGTTAATGAATTGTATTTTTTTGTGTTAATGGTATCTCTTACAAGATTAATTAAATATTCAAGCGCGTATTCTTCTTGAATTAGGCCAAGGTTTATACCATCTTCAAAATCGATAATCGTGTAACAAATATCATCTGCAGCTTCAACCAAAAAGGCAAGAGGATGTCTGCAAAAACTAATATCGCTTTCTGCACCTCTTTTTATTAAACCTAGTTCTTTAGCAACATCTGCAAATGCTTCGGTTTCACTTTGAAAAAAGCCATATTTCTTATCTGCAATGTGAGTTGTTGGTTTTTTAGGAAGTGATTCTTTTGGGTATTTCATAAAAGCGCCAAGTGTCGCATAGCTAAGTCGCAAACCACCTTCCCGTCCTTGTCTGCTTTCAGTTAAAATTTTAAAACCATTAGCATTGCCTTCAAAATCGCAAAGATCCTGATATTGTTTATTAGTCAAATCCTTTTTAAAACGTTCACCTTCACCAGTTTTAAAAAACTCACCAATAGATTTTTCACCACTATGTCCAAAAGGAGGATTTCCGATATCGTGAGCTAAAGATGCAGCAGCTACAATGGTTCCAAAATCGTTAGCGCGATAACCTAAAGCGTCTTTTAAATGCGGATGTTTTTCAAGCAGTTTTTGTCCTACTTTTCTACCAAGAGACCTTCCGACTACGCTTACTTCTAAACTATGCGTTAATCGTGTATGTACAAAGTCGGTTTCAGATAACGGAATGACTTGAGTTTTATCCTGAAGGCTTCTAAATTCTGAAGAAAATATGATTCTGTCATAATCCACTTCAAAGCCTAAGCGTGTTTCATCTTGTTCTTTTCGTAATCTTTTATGTGTATCTCCAAAGCGTTTAAGCGATAAAAGTTGTTCCCAGTTCATAGTAAATTTTTAAGACTGTGCAAGATAACACATCAATGTTAATTTATTGTTTCCTTAAGACAAAAAATGGAAGGCTGTCATAACATTGTCATAACCTTTTTATGATTTAGGTTTAACTTCATATTAACCTTGACTTTACATAATGCATTCATCTTTGCAGCAACAAATTTAAAACTACTAATGAGAGCATTTGTATTATTAACTATACTGTTTTTTACATCACTGGCATACACTCAAAATACTGGGTCTATAGCTGGTAAATTAATTGATAAAGAGTATAATGATGAACCTTTAGCGTTTGGTAACGTATTAATTAAAGGAACAACCACAGGAACGACTTCTGATATTGATGGATTATATGGATTCGATAATTTATCGCCAGGAACCTATGTGCTGGTGTTTAGTTTTGTAGGTTATGAAACTCAGGAAATAACCGTTGAGGTGGTAGCGAATAAAGTAACTGAGGTAAATGTCCCAATGGGAGCAAGTGCTGCATCGTTAGATGAGGTTATCATTACAACGACAACCAGAAAAGAAAGTGAAGCGGCCTTGTTATTAGATCAAAAGAAAGCCGTAGAAATTAAACAAAGTATTGGAGCTGAAGAATTATCAAGAAAAGGAGTTGGAGATGCTGGTGAGGCTGTATCTAAAATATCTGGTATTTCAAAACAGAGAGGTTCTAATAATGTATATGTGAGAGGACTTGGTGATAGATATCAGAATACAACTATGAACAATTTGTCTTTACCTTCAACAGATGTTAATAAAAAGAACATTGATTTAGACTTATTTTCAACAGATGTTATTGAAAACATTTCAGTAAGTAAAGCTTATACATCTTCATTTTATGGTGATTTTGCTGCAGGTAATGTTAATATCAATTCTAAAGAATATACAGGTAAAGGGTTTTTCAATTTGACTTTAGGCTCTGGTGTAAATACCAATGCGATGGGTGAAGATTTTGTGAGAAGTGAAGGGCCAAGTTATTTTGGTTTCTATAACCGATATGACAACAATCCTTTTGCAGTTGTTTTATCTCATGGCGTTGACCCTCAAGAAGCCGAAGGGCAAACTAATTTCAATGGCGCTGTTGAGGGTGGCTATTCGTTTGATTTTGATGAAGATACCCGATTAAGCTTTTTCGCTACTGCCAGTTTTCAAAATGGCTACGAATATAGAGAGGGTGTTGCCAGAGATTTCACTAACGTATTAAAGGTAGATTTTCCAAATGTTTCTGAATATGAATATTCGACAACCACAACCGCTTTATTAAATACAACATTCAAAATTGATAATTACAACAAAATCAACTTTAGTTCTCTATTTATAAACAGTTCAGGTGATGAGGTTGGTTATTATGGTACTCAAGGTCAGGGATTCAACCGAGACGGAATTGCCAGTGTAGACCCAAATGATATTGGTTTTTATACTATGAATGTGCAGTTTAATCAGGATCGTGTTCATGTCAACCAAATTTTAGGTAACCACAAAAGTGTTGATGAAAAATTTGAATTGGATTGGGGTTATGGTTACAACAAAGTGTTTTCAGATGAACCAGACAGAAAACGTATTAGTTTAGAAAATTATCAATTCGCATTAGATAACGATCCAAATACTAATCCTGTTTTCTATACTAACATTCCTTTTGATAATCAACGTTTTTTTCAAAGTATAGAGGATGATGAATACAATGCATTTCTTAATCTGGAATATAATGTATCAGAAAAAGTAAAGTTAAACTTTGGTTATAACGGAAGAACTAAAGAAAGAGATTTCAATAGTATTCGTTATGGTTATGATATTGTTGATAGAGATGCGACACCTATTTTAGATGTAAATAACTTCAATACTATATTCGATGTAAACAATATTAATATTCCTGATGGTTCAGGTTTATATGATATTATTGTTTTAAATCCTATTAATAATAATATTGGTAATACAAACAGACCTGGATTGCCGGAGAATACCTACAGTGGTAAATTGAACATTCATGCTGGGTATATCAATGCAGAACTATCTGTTGGAGATAAATGGTTATTTGTGCCAGGTGTTCGATTAGAATCGTTTAAACAGGATATTACATATGATGTGATTAATATCAGACAAGACGATCCTGGTTTTAGAAGTGTTTATGAAAACTTAGTATTACCAAGTTTAAATATTAAATATGCCTTAACTGAAGACTCCAATCTGAGATTTGCATTCAGTAAAACAGCATCCTTACCAGAGTTTAAAGAAGTTGCGCCTTTTGTTTATGAAGATGTAACCGTAAGATATGGTGGTAATCCGGATTTATTAGGTGGAGCTGATGGTAATGGTCCAACATACTCTGAAATTTACAACTTCGATTTAAAATACGAATGGTTCATTACAAGTGGAGAGATTGTTTCTCTTGGCGCATTTGCAAAACGCATCAATGACCCTGTCAACAGAGTTGTAGCTGCAGATGCCACAGGAACTCAACGTTACTTTAGAACAGGAGAAGCTGCTGACGTGTTTGGTGTAGAGTTAGAATTACGTAAAAACTTAACAGTTAATGAAGATGAAGACCCAGTATTAGCTTTTGGTTTTAACGGATCATATACTTTCACAGAACAAGATTTACAAGATATATCAGGAACGTTTGGAACAGCGTTCAATAGAACAACAGATGCACTAGAAGGCGCTTCAAAATGGGTGTTTAATTCAGATATTTCTTATAGTCCAACGTTTAATAACTTCAAGCCAACTGGTACTTTAGTGGCATCATATTTCTCTGATAGGATTTACTCTTTGGGGTCAGGAAGTTTAGGAAATATTGTTGAAAAAGCAGTGCCAACATTAGACTTTGTATTTAAAAGTCCAATTACTGAAAACTTAGACTTAAGTATTTCAGCTCGAAATTTATTAGATCCAAATATTTCTTTAGTGAGAGAAGGAACAGGAAGTGGTGACATCACTATCAGCGAATTCAAAATGTGAGTCAATTTAGGAATGTCTCTTAAATATAAATTTTAATCTTAATACATAATATAATTACTGAACTTAATACTTAAATTTTAAAACAATGAAAACGAACTTATTTTATTTACTTGCTTTTGCTTTAATCTTCATGGGTTGTGAAAGCGATGATACATCAGATATTATTATCAATGATAATAGTGTTACGAACAATGGTGGGAGTACAAGTAATCCTGGCGCTATAGCTTTAGCAGGAGTTTACACATCAGATTTAAACCTAATCGCTAGTGAAGAGTACATCATCTCTGGCCCATTATTAATGACATCTGGCTCAACATTAAATATACCAGCAGGAACGACTATCAATGTTGAACCTGTAGGTGTCAACGCTTATATTGCAATTTTGCCTGGAGCTAAAATAGAAGCTGTTGGAACAGCATCAAACCCAATTGTATTCACGTCTAATGCTGGTAATCCTGGATCTGGAGATTGGGGAGGAATTGTGATTTGCGGTAATGCACCTATCAATTCTACAGCTGACGGCTCTACAGATACTGCAACTACTGAAGTTGGCGGATTGTCTTATGGTGGTAATAATCCTAATGACGATTCAGGTACTTTAAGATATGTACGTGTTGAATACGCAGGTGGAGCGATTGATGGCAACGCTGAGTTAAATGGTGTGTCTTTATATGCTGTAGGAAATGGAACAGAAATCGATTATGTACAAGTTTATAAAGGGTCAGATGATGGATTTGAATTCTTTGGTGGTACTGTAAATGCTAGTCATTTAGTTGTAATTGATGCTGAAGATGATTCAATTGACTGGACAGAAGGCTATACTGGAACTTTAACAGACCTTTATATTTTACAAAATGCAGGTTCTGATCACGATAGTGGTTTTGAATGTGATGGTTTTAATACTGATTTCTCTAATGAAGGCGGTTATTTGTCAAGACCAACAGTAACTAATGTAACTGTTATTGGTGATGGTGATTCTGGTCGTGCATTTCGAATGAGAGCAGGTTCAAGAGGGATATTTACAAATGTTGTAGTAGATAACTTTGGTAGAGGTGTTGTTATTGAAGATGATGAGCCTGGACAAGCTACAAGTGCTGGTGTAGTTATTGGAGATTTATCATTTACTGATATTTCTTTTACAGCTTCTGTTGTAACGCCTTACACAGGAAATGATTTAGAAAATTCTATAACCGAATCTGACGTTATTCTTGGAAGTTCAGCAAATGCTACAGGAACTAACTTTGCAACTTGGGGAGCAGGTTGGACAAATAACAACTAATTGTTAAACAGTCAAATTAAAAAAAGGCATCCAATTTTGGATGCCTTTTTTTTAACTTAATTTCTTAATTAGTTATGAATGGCAACTGATGTTTTGTTGTCCCATTCAGTAATACTGGTTACAGCATTATTTGTATAATCTACTTCTGTTAAAGTGGTGTCATTCCAATAAAACCACTTGCCGACTTTTTTCCCATTATCATAATTCGCCGAAATACTCTTCTTACCTTCAGTATTAAAACTAAACCATTCACCATGTAATTTACCATCTAAAGTATAAGCTCCTATTTGGCTTACCATTCCATTGTCGTGATAATAAGTTACATCAATTAAATTGGTGTCTTTGTTAAGTTCTAATTTTCTCTCTTGCTGAGCAAAAGAAACCATACTAATTAGTAATACGAATAAAAGCAATACGTTTTTGTTCATAATTATGGGTTTTAATTTACTTAATACTCAAAGATAAAGATTACATAATATTAAAACAACAATTACTTAACATTAATTTTACATTAAAAACCTAAAAATCTGTATATCAATAAGTTGTGTGTTTTCGCATTAATCATAAAGTTTAATAATTAGTTAATACTAAGGTTACAATCTGATTAAACTACTGATTTACATTTGTTCTTGTCTCATGAGACATATTAGTATTTCATATAATCTATTAGTTTTTGTCGACTATATTATCATGAATTCTAAATGGCTGCTTTTGGCCAAAGCAGCCTTTTTTTGTTTTTAATCTTAATAGTTAGGTAACATTAAGTTAACACTAGTTTTAGTTCTTTGCAGTGACAAAAACTAGTACCTCTAATGAAATCTAAATTAATCACTGTGCTTTTACTGTGCACTGCTTTTCTTTGTAAATCTCAGGAAATTAGTGACACCTCTTTCGGGAAAGGGATGATAAATTTTGTTGCTAAAGACAGCTCATTTAGTGTAAAATTTGCACCTCGTTTTCAAGTACGTACCATATCTTCATGGGATCATGATGGAAATCAGTATGCAAGTCCTGAACATAATTTTATTGTAAGACGTGCACGATTAAAATTTGATGGCTTTGCTTACAGTACAAAACTTAGATATAAAATTGAGTTAGGATTATCTAACAGAGATATATCTGGCGCAAATCAATTTAATAGAAATACGCCAAGATATATTCTCGATGCAGTTATCATGTGGAATTTTTATGGAAACTTTGAGCTATGGGCTGGACAAACGAAGCTGCCAGGCAATGTTGAGCGCGTAGTGTCTTCTGCAAATCTTCAATTAATTGATCGCTCTTTATTAAATAGTCGGTTTAATATTGATCGTGATCTAGGGATTCAATTACGTCACAAAACAAAGTTAGGTTCTAATTTTTTAATGCGTGAAAAATTGTCGATTTCCCAAGGTGAAGGTCGAAATGTTTCTGAAGGTAACGAAGGAGGTCTTCAATATACGGCACGTTTAGAGGTTTTACCCTTCGGAACATTTAAGTCTAAAGGTGATTATAGTCAATCTGATTTGAAGCGCGAAGAACAACCGAAATTAATGTTAGGTTTTACCTATAACTACAATCAGGATGCAGTCAGAGAAAGAGGGTTTGCTGGAGACTACATGATAAGAACAGATGGTTCTATATACGAAACAGATCAAACCACTGTTTTTGCGGATGCTGTGTTTAAATATAACGGATTCTCATTTATGGGTGAATATGCCAAACGTACTGCAGATGATCCGGTTGCGACAGAATTAGATGGAGTTACACCTACAGGAGATATTGTTTTGACTGGGAATGCTCTAAATTTGCAAGCTGGATTTTTGTTTAAAAGTAATTATGAAATAGCAGCTCGTTACACAACTGTTAATTTTGAACGTATAACTGAAGCTCTTCCCAGGAAACAATATACTTTGGGACTTAACAAATTTATTGTTGGACATAAATTAAAAGTACAATCTGATATTAGCTATTCAACTCTAGACGGAAATGAAGATAATATCACATTCAGACTTGGTTTTGATATTCATTTTTAAACTCTAAAAAATAACAATTCGGTAACGTTATACTTAAATAGACTAAAGATATTTGCAAACTTATTTTAATTAAAAATTATGGATAATATTTATTTATATATGATTATAGCCTTGGCCTTGTTAGCAATAGCTGATTTGGTTGTTGGTGTTAGTAATGATGCTGTTAATTTTTTGAACTCAGCTATCGGATCTAAAGCTATTTCATTTAGAACAATTATGATTGTTGCCAGTGTTGGTGTAGCAGTTGGAGCTGTTTTTTCTAGTGGTATGATGGAAGTTGCTCGTAAAGGTATTTTTAATCCTGGAGAGTTTATGTTTGATGAAATCATGATCATATTCATGGCTGTCATGATTACAGACATACTACTATTAGATTTCTTTAATTCTGTTGGTATGCCTACATCTACAACAGTGTCTATTGTATTTGAATTATTAGGTGCAGCAGTTGCCATGGCTTTAATTAAAGTTGGACATGATGGTGGAAGCTTTGGTGAAGTAATCGATTATATTAATACCTCAAAGGCATCACAAATTATTTTTGGGATACTACTCTCCGTCGTCGTCGCCTTCTCCATTGGTGCAATAATACAATGGGTGTCAAGACTGCTTTTATCATATAATTTTGAAAAGAAAGCACATTGGGTTGGTGCTTTATTTGGAGGTTTTGCCTTGACTTCTATTACATATTTTATTTTTATGAAAGGTTTAAAAGGCACTTCTTACGCTAGTGAATCCTTTGATATTCTTGGAGGCTCATCAATGAAAGATTTTCTAGAAGAAAAGATGCTTTCCATCGTTTTGGTAAGTTCTGTTATTTGGTCCTTATTGTCTTATATTTTAATTGCTTTTACAAAAACTAATATCTATAAACTCATTATTCTTGTAGGAACTTTTGCTCTTGCTCTAGCTTTTGCAGGTAACGATCTGGTTAATTTTATTGGTGTTCCTGTGGCAGCATACAATGCATTTATAGCATGGACTGCTTCTGGTTTGCCTGCAGCTGATTTCCCAATGAATGTTTTAGCAGAAAAAGTACCAACAAACAATTGGTTATTATTCGCGGCTGGTATGATTATGGTTTTGACTTTATGGTTTTCGACGAAAGCAAAAAGTGTTATAAAAACATCCTTAGATTTATCAAGCCAAGGAGAAACACAAGAGCGTTTTCAACCTAATTTCTTATCACGTGGTTTTGTAAGAATAGCAATGTTAATGTCGCAAATGTCCGCATATATTCTACCAGAATCATGGCAAGTAAAAATTGATAAACAATTTGAAGCACCAGTTGTAAAATTATCAAAAGATAAAAAGTTCGACATGCCAGCATTCGATTTGGTTCGTGCTGCAGTTAACCTTATGGTAGCAGCTGTTTTAATATCAATTGCGACATCATATAAATTACCTTTATCTACCACCTACGTAACGTTTATGGTAGCCATGGGAACATCTTTGGCTGATAGAGCTTGGGGAGCAGAAAGTGCTGTGTATCGTGTAGCAGGTGTGATTAATGTCATTGGAGGCTGGTTCTTTACAGCGTTTAGTGCGTTTACTGCTGCTGCTTTAGTCGCTTATTTATTGAGCTTAAATTTGAACGTAATGTTTCCAATTTTATTAATTGTAGCGCTGACGCTATTAATAAGAAGTTCAATTGCACACAATAAAAAATCTAAACAAGTGAAAGCTGAAGACAGCTTAACTAAAGCAGAAAGCAGCTCTGTACAAGGCGTTATTCACGAAAGTGCAGGAAATATTGCCAATGTAGTTAAGCGAGGAAATAGAATTTATACAAATGCTATTAAAGGTCTTGCCAAACAAGACTTAACACTACTTAAGAAGAATAAAAAACAAGTCATTAAACTTTCTAATGAAATTGATGATTTGCGTGACAACATATTTTATTTTATTAAGAATTTAGATGAATCGAGTATTGGTGCAAGTAATTTCTATATTAATATTTTAGGATATCTACAAGATATGGCTCAGTCATTAGAATACATTTCTAAGGTTAGCCATAAACATGTTAATAACAATCATAAAAAATTGAAATTCTCTCAAATTAAGGAGCTAAAAGAGGTTGATGATAAAATGGAAATTTTATTTAACGATACTAAATTCGCTTTTGATTCCAGATCATTTGAGAAGATCGGAACTATCTTAGATGAAAAGTCTGAGGTTTACAGTTTAGTAAAAGAAAAGATTCAGAAACAAGTAGAACGCACCAGAACTGAAGAATCAAGTCCTAAAAATACAACCTTATACTTTAGTTTGTTATTAGAAACTAAAGATTTGTTAAACGCTACGATGAATCTTTTAGAAGAATATCATAGCTCTCATGATAGCTCAGTAAAACCTGCTACAATTGCAATTGTAGAAGAAATTTTAGAAAACACTGATGCTAAAGATCAGGAAGAATAGTATTTAATTTCTAAATTATCATAAAGCCATCAAATTTTTGATGGCTTTTTTAATTAAAGCTGTTTATCTTATAACAGCCCAGGTTAGATGTATAACATCAATACATATTAACGATATTAATTTAAAAAAACAGGTGCTGGTACTAACCAAGACAGCAGCGCAATAATTAAGAGTCCAGCCAGAATAGCAATAATTTGAAATTTACGATTACTCATACCTTTAAGATTATTGATGAACCGCTAAAACCGAGTTTGAGTTTAACTGTTTTAATTTTGAAATGACATCGGATTTAAATAAACCGATTCTTCTCATAAAACCAGGTTTTTTATCAACTAAACACATAATAGCTTCACGATGCAAGGAAGCATAAGTTTGTAATTGGCTACTGTTTTTTGCGTACTCTAAATTAATGTTTGCATTTTGAAATTGAGCTAGATATGAAATAAAAGCGTCCAGATGCATTGTCACAGCCTCTGATAATTTATTTTGCTCGTCTAGAACCAATATTCCTATGTCTATTTTTTTAGACCCGAGACCATGTCTAAAACAATCTATTTGATCTGTATTGATTTTTTGTTTAAAATCTGAGACCATGGTAATATTCAGATTATCACCTACGCATGTTGTAACAGGCAATAGTAAAACCGGACATTTACGTACATGATCTAATACCAATTTATTTTCTTTGTCATAACTTTTATTAATTCCGCTGGAGAGAATTACCAAATCTATTCCTAAAAGCTCTTGATGTTTTTTGATAGCACTAACTAAGTTTGAGCCTTCAGAAATAGCATGAAAATTATGGTCGCTACCTGAATGCTTTAACGTGTATCTTTCAATTAATCTACCTAAGTTTTTTTCTGATTCTTCTTTAGGTCTTTCAAACCACTCTTCATCTTCCTGAAGTAATTCTAAAGCATCTAATCCGTTCACAGTATAAGCATAAGAATTCAGGAAATAAAAATCATATTTTTTATTCTTAAACAGGTTTAAAACAGAATCAATTACGTGATAACTATGGAGTGAGAAGTCTGTTGGAATTAAAATATTTTTCATCATATTATGGTTTTTAATTATTATAATTTTTACTCAGGCTAACCGCAAAGCCATTCCTTTACGGTTATATACAAAACCTATGTTAACACTAACTAACCTGCTATTAATCAATTTGTAAACCAACCTCGATTTTGTCTGCCTAAGTAAGTTTTATGCTTCATATTAATTACGTTTAAACCTGTTAAGATGAGCAAAAACCTGATGCTTAAATGCATTTTGTTCTTTAAGCAATCGCAAATAATTCTGTCTCTTTTGGTCGTGCTGTTTTGACCTCACATCATCATATTCTATCTTTCCGTATTCATGCTCGGTTTTGAGTGCTTGTTCATATTTACATATTGAGGCTATTTCTAAAATCGTTTTACGCCTTAAGGCTGTGATGTTGTTTGAAATAGATATATTTTTAATAATGTCTTTTTCAATATTTTTAAAATGATCCAGCTCTTCATTAAAAAATTCTAAGCACTGTAACCAAAGCTCCAATTCTTTAAGATCTTTTGAAATACACAACCTTTTATGAGCGTCAGCTTTATGTGTGGAAATTGTTTTCAAGTTAAATCTTAAATCAGCTAATTTTTAAGAGAGCAAATTGTCCTTGCACTTTATTGAAAAACTCATCTTTTAAGCGTCTGTATTTATCGAGATGGTATAAATAACTTCTTCTGTAGCTTTCATGCTCTGTTATATAAACCATATCACAATCTGTGTCTTCACATTCAATAATATGAGATCTGGAGCTATCGTATTTTAAAAGTGCATTAAGCAATGTGTCATTCTCATTTTGTTTTTTCTCAAAACGATGTACAACATTATTATCATCCAGTTTACTGTTCAGCTCTGTATTACAGATGCCTATGAGGTTATTAAGTTCTTTTTTAATGTACTTTAGATGATTGATCCAGTTATCCAATTCCATTGTATTGATTTTGTGAGTAATATCTACATCTGTATCGTGTTCAAATATTTCATTTTTCAAAGTAGTCATCTCCTGTAATTTTAAGTTAAAACATCTATTTTGTTAAGAGCGTCTTCTTGAGCAACATCATTAATTTTGATACGTTGTTTTCCTGAAGGAAAATTCCATGTAATGGTATCGCCTTTAGAATACCCAATCAATGCAGAGCCCATTGGTGTAAGAATAGAAATCTTATTTTGTTTCAAATCTTTCTCCATTGGTATCACTACTTGTAATTGTTTTTGTATACCACTTTCTAGTACCAAAGTCACTTTGCTGTTAAACCTAATGACATCATCAGGTACTTCTTCTTCACTTACAATGTGAGCTGTTTTGAGCTCCTCAGATAATGCCATTAAGCACCTTTGAGTTTCATGATCTTCAGCATAACCCGAAATGTTGAGTAGTCGCTTTAAATACACATACTCCTTTTTTTCCAATATTAAACTTCCGTATTTCATTTCTAAATATTTTATAGTTATTAAGGAAAAATCCCTCGTTGTATATATGCTTTTTCAATACGTTGTATGGCTATACAAAAAGCAGCGGTACGCATATCTATACCTTCATTTTTAGAATAATCATACACTTTATTGAAAGATTCTTTCATCTTTTTATCCAATTTTGCCATTACGTCATCAAGTTGCCAAATCTCTCCGTTGCGATTTTGTAACCATTCAAAATAACTGCCAACTACACCACCAGAATTGCATAATATATCTGGAATGATTGTGATGCCTCTTTCTAATAAGATTTTTTCACCTTCAACATTTGTTGGTCCATTTGCACCTTCAGCGATTAACCTTGCTTTTATTTGTGGCGCATTTTCTTTGGTAATTTGATTTCCCAATGCAGCAGGAACACAGATGTCACAGTTTAAAGTGAAGAATTTATCTTTTTCTACAGGCTTTGCATTTGGGAAGTCCACAATGCTTCCGTCGTTTATTTTAGTATAATTAAAAAGATCTTCAACCTTAATTCCCTTTTGGTTCTGAATACTGCCAAAAGCATCCTGTACTGCTACCAATTTAGCACCATCTTTTTCTAAGAAGTGAGCTGCCCAATAACCAACGTTACCAAAACCTTGTACGATAAATTTTTTACCATTTAAACTTTTATCATTTTTCTCTGCCCAGAATTTAATAGACAAATAAACGCCATATCCTGTAGCTCTGTCACGACCTTCGAGTCCACCACTTCCATCAGGTTTTCCTGTAACGACATGTTGGTTTGCTGTACGTTCTGCTGGTGGACGAGTACTCATATAAGTATCTGCAATCCAAGCCATGGTTTGGCTACTTGTGTTTACATCTGGCGCAGGAATATCGTGTTCTGGTCCAATATTATCTGCTAAAGCAAATGTGAAACGTCTTGTTATGCGTTCCAATTCTGACTGTGAATATTTTGACGGATCTATCTTAATGCCTCCTTTTCCGCCACCATAGGGAAGTCCTGCCAAAGATGTTTTCCAGGTCATCCACATAGCTAATGCTCTTGCTGCATCAATATCTACGGTTGGATGGTAACGTAAACCTCCTTTATAAGGTCCCAAGGCGTTGTTGTGCTGTACACGGTAACCTTGAAAAATTTCAACATCACCATTATCCATTTTTACTGGAAAATTTACAATAATCTCATTGTTGGTTATGCTTAAAATTTTTCTGATGTTTGGATGTAAACCAATGTGGTCAGAAGCACTATTAAATTGCTCCATAACGTTATCCATCATACCTCTTACTGGTACTTTTTTGGCTTTCTTCTTAATGTCTGCTGTTAATGTTGTCATTTATATAATGATTTATAATTTATTATAACTTTTAGTGTTTGCGCTTATTTGAAAATTTATAGGGACTTGTTCTAATCGTTTCAAATCTTAGTTTATTGGTTGTCTTTCGTTTGATGAGACTGTCTAAAATTGTTTTAAAATTCATAACTGTTCTTTTTTTTTATTTATATC
>JAAEZL010000026.1:7145-13592 GCA_018222875.1 Algicola sp. | reverse complement strand
ATCGATTGATGATTGATCTTTCATGATATTTCTGACTCATGTAACTTTGTCTTGAAGAATCACTATTTGGTTTTTTTCTTCTAGAGTTCTGACATGTAATTGCTGATAGGATTGTGTTAAAAATCATAATTTTAGATGTTTATAGTTAAACTAATTCTAATATTCGTTTTGGTTGTTCTGTTTTGCCTAAAACAGTTTCGTCTGGTTTGGTTTCATCATACTCACTACAAGACCAAACTTTGTCTTTCTGTACTGTTAATACACAATAGTTGCGATGCATACAACTCAGACAAATATTAAAGTGATTCATATTAAATAGTATTTATGTTATTCATATACCGAAAGGCAATGGCTGTGCCAAATCAATTATTTGAGATGTTGCCACATGAAGAAACCCTTATTAACTAAGGGTTTTTAGAGTTTTAGTATGTAGTATATGAATTAAACGAAGTGGTACAAATTTACTCGGTTGGTTAAAAAAGTATCAAAATTTAAAAGTTATTGGGATAGT
The DNA here is from genome assembly GCA_018222875.1 of Algicola sp. Lineage (GTDB taxonomy): Bacteria > Bacteroidota > Bacteroidia > Flavobacteriales > Flavobacteriaceae > Psychroserpens. The sequence continues at coordinate 13,081 of JAAEZL010000026.1, read as the reverse complement.
TTTTGTCTGATTGTCTTGCGGTCAATACCTAAAATTTCGGCAGCTTTGGTTTTGTTGTTATCTGTAGCGCGTAATACTTTTTCTATGTATTGTTTTTCAATCACTTTTAAAGGCTGTAATGTTTCCGAAGATAGATTTAAACTGTATTTTAAGTGCTCAGGTAAATGTTCAACGTCAATAATTTTATCGCACATTATGACAGCACGTTGAATGATATTTTCTAATTCCCTGATATTTCCTGGCCAATCGTAACGTTCTAAAACAGTTAAGGCTTCAGGTGTAATTTTTAAAAATCTATCCTTGTATTCAATACCATATGTAAACAGGAATTTATCTACCAATAATGAAATGTCCTCTTTACGTTCACGTAAAGGAGCAACATCGATTTCCACAACTGTTAATCGGTAAAACAAATCTTCTCTAAAGATCTGTTTTGTAATCATATCACGAAGATTACTGTGTGTAGCAGCGATTATTCTAACATCAATTTTATCTGCTTTTTGTGCACCAACTTTTACGACCTCTTTTTCTTGAAGCACACGTAATAACCGCGATTGTACGGCAAGTGAAGCATTACCAATTTCATCTAAAAAAATAGTGCCTCCGTTAGCAGCCTGAAAATAACCGTCTCTGTTGGTTTCAGCTCCTGTAAACGCACCTTTGTTGTAACCAAACAATTCTGCTTCTAATAAATTTTCAGGAATACCACCACAATTTACTACGATGAATGGGGCTCTTGCGAATTTGCCTTGGTAATGTATCGCTCGTGCTACTAATTCTTTACCTGTTCCACTTTCACCTTTTATAAAAACTGTAGCCTTATTATTTTTTACACGTTCAATTACCTGAATGACATCGTTAATTTTTTCAGAATTACCGATAATATCTCCATAGGCTTTATCCTTTTTATAAGATTGTACAGGTTGAATAGCTTTTTTTTCTGAAGTAGTTAAAGTTTTATCTAAGGCTGCCTTTAATTCGTCTTTTGTAAACGGTTTCGTTAAGTAATCGACAACTCCAGATTTTATAACAGAAAGTGAATCTTGAACCGAAGGATAACCAGTTACAACCAATTTAGGCAAATTCGGATAATGCTCAGACACAAATTTTATGAGTTCAAAACCATCAATTTCAGGCATTTTTAAATCGGTAATTAATAAGTCTATTTTAGTATCTCTTAGTATAGTTACTGCTTCTTTTACCGAAATAGCTTTAAAAACATGATAGTTCCAGGATTGTAAATGGCGTTGTAAAAGTTCGAGAATATTTACATCGTCATCAACTATTAGTATGTTCTCTTTACGTAACTGCATTGTTAATTTTCGTCTTTTGGTAAAGTTACGGTAAAAATAGCACCTTTAGTTATGTTGTTTTCTGCTAAAATTTTACCTTTATGTGATGCTACAATTCCATGAACAACACTCAATCCCAAACCAGAGCCATCTCCAGTTGGTTTAGTTGTGAAAAATGGCTGAAACACCTTTTCTAAATCGTCTTTCTCAAACCCTTTTCCTTCATCTGTAATTTTAATTATGATATCACTTTTTGTCTGTAAAGCCTCTATAATGATTACTCCGTTTTTTGGCGAAAAGTAGATAGCATTCATTAACAGATTGAAAATGACCTGTGTTAATTGTATTGGATCTGCCTTTAGAAACATGGATTCCTCATCAATTTTGACGACATATTTCACTTGTTCTTTCTTAAAACTAGCATCCAGTAAATGAATAGCATTTTTTATGATTGGAACCAGGTTAACACGTTTCATTTCTTGTGGCATTTCGCAAGCAAAAAACATGAGTTTTTTTACAACTTCCCTTGAGAAAATGGTGTTTTTAATTATTTTATCGACATCTTCAGAGGCCTTATTATTTGTGCTTAAATCTTCTTTTAGTAATTCAGCGAAACCTAAAATGTTGGCTAAAGGTGTATTTAGTTCATGTGCGATTCCTGCTGTGATTTCGCCTAAAATACTTAAACGGTCCGCATGCTCCATTTGGCGTTTTAATGATGTTTCATTGTCTTGTATTTCTATACGTTCTAATAAGTTACCGATTTTAAAGGCAATATTATCGAGTAGTTGTTGCTCTTCTTGTAAAAAATCTATTGCTGCAAATTCTGAAGCATTTAAATGGGCAATGAGTTGTCCTTTTTCATCGTTAAAGACTTTTATTTGTGACGTTATTCTTACGGTATTATCCAAATCATTTTTAGTTGACACTTCATAAGATTCCGTAATAATTTCAATCTCTGTTTTCTTTGGAAATTGAAATCCTTTTTTTATGCTAAAACCAATGGCTTGCAGTGTATCTGACAGTAATGCAGCATTAGCATTTCCTATAATAGAAGAGACCTCGTAAAGACAAGTAAGTTCTTTTATACGCTCTTTTAACTCTGCTTCTGTAGTGTTCATTTTTAGCCCAATTAATTATTTTGAATAAAGATAAAACCTGTTTCCCAAACTAGTTTAATAATAATGCAAAAACAAATATATCTGTATTACAATTTGTTTGATACTTATCTGAAACCGATACCATCAGCCAAATTAAAATACCAAAAATAAGAGCCTGGTATTACAACAAAGATGATGCGTACTTAGCAACTGATACTTTAAAGCAATAAAAAAACCAACTCATTTGAGTTGGCTTTTTTTACACTTAAATTTAAAAATTAAGAACCACACATCAGGCAATCGTCACCTTCAGCTTCTTTAGCCTGAGCAATTAGTGCTTTCATTTCTTCTGCACTCATAGGTTCTCCTTCAACTTTTTCTGCTTTTTGTTTTGCAAATTTTGCAGCTGTTTCAGCAGCTTTTTGTTGTTTTTGTACAACGTTATCTACGGCTACTTCCTGTACTTCAGCAACGGGTTCCGCTTTTGCTTGTCTTGTAATGGTTACTTTTTTAGCATCTACAGCACTCTTGGTACGTAAGTAGTACATTCCTGTTTTTAAGCCACTTTTCCATGCGTAAAAATGCATAGAGGTTAACTTAGCCATGGTTGCACCTTCTAAGAACAAGTTAAGTGATTGCGACTGGTCAATGAAGTAACCACGTTGGCGAGACATATCTATAATGTCTTTCATAGATAGTTCCCAAACAGTTTTGTATAAGTCTTTAATATCCTGAGGAATACAATCTACATCTTGTATAGATCCATTGGCTCTCATGATTTCGTTCTTCAAGTCTTCATTCCAAAGTCCTAAATCAACTAAGTCTTCTAATAAATGTTTATTAACAACAATGAACTCACCAGATAATACACGACGCGTATAAATGTTAGAGGTATATGGTTCAAAGCATTCGTTGTTACCAAGAATTTGTGATGTCGATGCTGTTGGCATTGGAGCAACCAGTAATGAATTACGCACACCATGTTTCATGACTTGCTTACGTAATTTTGCCCAGTCCCAAAGTCCGCTTAATTCTTCATCTTTAATTCCCCAGAGGTTGTACTGGAATTCTCCTTTACTAATAGGAGACCCTTCATAACTTTCATAAGGACCATCTTCTTTAGCTTCTTCCATACTTGCTGTAACAGCAGCAAAATAGAGTGTTTCAAAAATATCGTGATTTAACTTTTTAGCTTCATCACTTGTAAAAGGCATTCTCAATTTAATGAAGGTGTCTGCCAATCCCTGAACGCCTAAACCAACTGGTCTGTGACGGAAATTAGAATTTTCAGCTTCCTTAACAGGGTAGTAATTTCTATCGATTACTCTGTTTAAGTTCTTCGTCACACGTTTCGTAATTCTGAATAACTCTTTGTGATCAAATTCACCATTTTTCACAAACATTGGTAAGGCAATCGATGCTAAATTACATACAGCAACTTCATCTGGAGATGTGTACTCCATGATTTCTGTACATAAATTTGATGAGCGAATGGTTCCCAGATTCTTCTGGTTAGACTTACGGTTTGCTGCATCTTTATAGAGCATGTAAGGTGTTCCGGTTTCAATTTGAGATTCTAATATTTTTTCCCAAAGTTCTCTGGCTTTAATGGCTTTACGACCTTTGCCTTCAGCTTCATATTTTGTGTATAATGCTTCAAATTCTTCACTATGAACATCGCATAAACCTGGACATTCATTTGGGCACATGAGCGTCCACTCACCATCTTCCTGTACACGTTTCATGAATAAATCTGGCATCCACATGGCATAAAATAAATCACGAGCACGTAATTCTTCAGCACCATGATTCTTTTTCAAATCTAAGAAACTCATGATGTCTGCGTGCCAAGGTTCGATATACATGGCAAAACTTCCTTTACGTTTTCCACCACCTTGATCTACATAACGAGCCGTATCGTTAAATACTTTGAGCATTGGAACAATTCCATTACTCGTTCCGTTGGTTCCTGCAATGTAACTTCCTGTAGCACGAATATTATGAATAGATAAACCAATGCCTCCAGCAGATTGAGAAATCTTAGCCGTTTGCTTTAGTGTATCGTAAATACCATCGATGCTATCGTCTTTCATTGTTAATAAGAAACAAGACGACATTTGAGGTTTTGGTGTTCCTGAATTAAATAATGTTGGTGTAGCGTGTGTAAAATACTTTTTAGACATCAACTCATACGTCTCTATCGCAGCTTCTAAATCGTTAAGATGAATCCCAATAGACACTCTCATGAGCATGTGTTGCGGACGTTCGGCAATTTTTCCGTTTAATTTTAAAAGGTATGAACGTTCAAGCGTTTTAAATCCGAAATAATCATAACCAAAATCACGATTGTAGATAATTGCAGAATCTAATCGATCTTGATTTTCAGTGATGACTTTATAAACTTCGTCACTTAGTAAAGGTGCTTTTTTACCTGTTCTCGGATTGACATAAGTATATAAATCGGTCATGACCTCGCTAAAGGTCTTTTTTGTGTTTTTGTGTAGGTTAGAAACTGAAATACGAGCAGCCAAACGTGCATAATCGGGATGAGCAGTCGTCATTGTTGCAGCTTGCTCTGCTGCTAAATTATCCAATTCGCTTGTGGTTACACCATCGTACAAACCATCAATGACGCGCATTGCGACTTTAATTGGATCAACAAGTTCATTAAGTCCATAACAAAGCTTACGAACTCTTGCCGTAATTTTGTCGAACATTATAGGTTCTTTTCTTCCGTTTCTTTTAACTACATACATACGTTACATTTTTGTTTTTTTCTGAAGCCACCATTCAGAAAAAGGGATTAGTTAGCTGCTATTAATCAGTAGGAGGCTGACTAATAGCTTATTAATTGTTAGTTTTTATATATTGAAATTAAAACTGGTTGTAAACTTTGGTTAGTTAGTCAAACGAAAGAAACACGATCCAGTTAAAATAATTCTGTTTATGTTCTAGAAATCGAAACTATCCGAACCAAAATCATATTTGTTTTCTTCTTCCTCTTTATTTAGAACACCAGCTTTTTGGTATTCTGACACACGCTTTTCGAAGAAATTTGTTTTTCCTTGTAATGAAATCATATCCATGAAATCAAAAGGGTTTGCTGTATTGTAAACCTTTTCACAACCAAGATCCTGAAGCAAACCATCTGTTACAAACTCCAGGTATTGCGACATTAATTTAGAGTTCATTCCAATGAGACTCACAGGAAGTGATTCTGTGATAAACTCTCTTTCAATATTTAAAGCATCAACGAGAATTTCTTTAATACGATCTTTTGGAACCTTGTTTACTAAATGATTTTCGTGAAGGTGTACTGCAAAATCACAATGCATGCCTTCGTCACGAGAAATCAACTCATTAGAGAATGTTAAACCTGGCATTAAACCACGTTTTTTTAGCCAGAATATGGAGCAAAACGAACCAGAAAAGAAAATGCCTTCTACAGCAGCAAAAGCAATTAACCGCTCAGCAAAACTTGGAGATTCGATCCATTTCAGAGCCCAATCAGCCTTTTTCTTAATTGCTGGAAACGTTTCAATGG
>JAAEZL010000026.1:0-7135 GCA_018222875.1 Algicola sp. | reverse complement strand
TTAAATAACTTTGCTTTTTCTTTTTCGTCTTTTACGTAGGTGTCAATTAATAACGAGTAGGATTCGCTATGGATGTTTTCCATCATAATCTGGAATCCGTAGAAAAATTTAGCCTCGCTGTATTGTACTTCATTAACAAAGTTTTCTGCCAGATTTTCATTAACGATACCATCACTTGCGGCAAAAAATGCCAACACATGCTTGATAAAGTAACGCTCATCATCGGTCAGTTTTCCTGTCCAATCTGTTATGTCTTGATGTAAATCAATTTCTTCAGCAGTCCACATACTGGCTTCAGATTTTTTATACCATTCCCATAAGTCGTGATGCTGAATTGGGAAAATCACGAATCGATCTTTGTTTTCTTGTAAAATTGGTTCTACAACTTGAGACATATTAATTGGTTTTTTATTAAAAATTAGCTGAAAAATTTCGTGTGATTCGGGACTAACAAAGATTCAAAAATGTATGAGATATTTTACGTTTTTTTCTGAAACCTTTTCAACAAGTTTTTAACAATTTGGAATTCTCAAAAAAATTAAAGATTTGTTAAAAACTTTTTTAAAAAACTGGTAATGAGTACGTTATAAAAATACAAAAAGTAAGTATAATCTTATTAAATGTACTCTGGTAAGGCGTGTTTACTGCTGTGAATAGATTATAAAATCAGGTCAAAAAAAGAGAGCTTTTAAAGCTCTCTTTAATCCCTAATAATTAATTAAACTAACTAAAACTATTTTCTGTATAATAGCATTATGAAGACCTCGAATTAAAAAGTCAGGTTTGACCCTGACTTTTAATGATTAATAGCATTTAATCAAATAGTGAATCCCCACGATCACTTTTTATTTATACGTATTAATGTTTCTCGGTCATTAATTTGTTAAGCAAATATGACCATTTTTGAGTGATACTTAAATTGAATTTGTGTGGTTGGTAATGAAAACTGTATAGTTGGTAAGTTCAGTTTTTAATCGACCTTTAACAGACTTTTTTTTACAAAGTACACATAAAAGCAAGCTAACCATACATAATGTAAATGTTTTGTTTCATAATATTATATATTTGATAGTATGATAAAAGCTGTAATAGTTGACGATGAACCTAAGGCAATTCAAAGTTTGTCTTGGGAGCTTTCTAATTTTAGAAATGATATTGATGTCATAAATACCTTTTCTAATCCAGAAGAGGCTATAGTGTATTTGAATAACAATACTCCAGATTGTCTGTTTTTAGATATACAAATGCCTACAATGGACGGATTTCAGTTTTTGGAAAAATTAGCAAATAAAGACTTCGCAGTCGTTATTACAACAGCTTATGATGAATATGCCATAAAGGCTTTAAAACATGAAGCCATCGATTATTTGTTAAAACCGATAGATTCGGATGATCTCGAAGCTACCATTGATAAAATTAAAAAGTACAATTACAGAGCTTTAAATGTTTCAAAAATAGAAGAAGTGCTTACTAATTTTAATGGGAAACTGGATAAAAAACGAATTACAATAAATACAGATGGAAAGCTTATTTTTCTGAATATTGACGATATCCTTTACGTAGAGTCTGATGGAAACTACAGCACCATAATCTTAGAAGATGCTCAGAAATTAGTCATAACAAAAAAATTAAAAGAAGTGAATGCTATTTTGCCAGAGCAGTGCTTTTTTCGAATTCATAATTCATATATAATTAACCTCAATAAGATAAAAGAGTTTATTAAAAGTGAAGGTTATGTAGTGATGCAATCCAATCATAAAATTCCAGTAGCCAGACAGCGCAAGTCTGATTTTTTAGAGAAATTATAAAATGAATCATCGTGACGATATAAGCTTTTTAAAAACACCCAGAATTAAACCAGTTTTAGTTTTGATGTTTTGCTTTACGATAGCTTTTTCTCTCTACGCTCAAGACCATTTAAACGCAGATTTTAATTCGCAATTAGAATTTATCACAGCTTCAAAACCCAGAGATTTCAAAGTATTAGATTCGGTGTTTTCAGAGTTTGAAAGAGATACCCTCAAAATGAATACTTTAGTTCGCAGGTCTCAGGCACTAAATTATCCTGAAGGCGAAAGTTTTGCACTGAATAATATAGGTGTGTTTTACAGAAATAATTCACTCTACGAGAAAGCTATCGACAAACATACAAAGGCAAATGCGCTTGCTATTGAAGCTAATAATCTGGAATTGAGAATTATCAATCTCAATAATATAGGTGTGGTTTACCGAAGAATGGATCTTGTAAAACCTGCATTAGATTTTCATACCAAAGCCCTTGATATTGCAAGGTCTGCAGATAAGCCTTCCGAAGAAATAAAATACAATATTGCTGTCTCTCAAAATAGTATTGGTAATATATATCTGGTACTTGAGCAGTATGAATTAGCCATGCGTCAGTTTCAAAAGTCAATTCTTATTGAAAAGGAATATGGTAACAGGCTTGGTCTGGCAATTAATTATCAAAACATCGGTTTTGCTTATGAGGCTCAAGGTGAGCTGGAAAATGCACTGAGAAATTACAAACGTTCTTTAGATTACAATAATCAGATAAATTCAGAACTTGGACGCGTTATTTGTTATAATAGCATAGGGAAAGTCTATATAAAACAAGAGCAATTTAACGATGCTAAAGTGATTATTGAAAAAGCACTTGAAAAAGCCCTGAATATTGGCGATCAGTTTTATATAGCGTCGTCATATATTAATTTGGGATGGGCTCAAAAGCATTTGCAGATGAACGAATTGGCTGAAACTAATTTGAAAACCGGATTGAATATCTCTGAAAAATTCGGACTTAAATCTTCAATTGTTGAAGCTCAGAAGCATTTGTCAGATTTGTATGAACTTACCAACAGGCCTAATTTGGCTCTAAATGCTTACAGAGATGCTGTAGATTTGGAAAAGACGATTGCTAACGATCGTAACTTAAGATATGTTAATGATGTTATTATTCAGTATGAAAATGAAGCCAAAAACAACCAAATAAAAGCACTTGCTGATGAAAATGAATTGGTAAAATCCAGATTAGAACGCAACAAAAAATTATTCTGGTATTCTATGTTAGCTCTCGCTATTATTGGAGCAATTATGGTTGCTTTGTACAGAACGAGGCAATTGCAGCAGGAAAAACAAATACTAACCTTAGAGCAGGACATGTTGCGAAGTCAAATGAATCCGCATTTCATTTTTAATTCTCTGAACTCTATAAAACTGTATATCATCAATAATGAAAAGGAGAATGCGGTTTACTATCTCAATAAATTTTCAAAACTTATCCGAAAGATTTTAGTGGCTTCAACAGAAAAGGAAATTTCTTTAGAAGACGAACTCGACACCATGAAGCTCTACATGAATATTGAGAATATCAGGTTTTCTAACGAAATACATTTTGAAATCCACATAGATGATGATATCAATACCTCAAGTGTAAAGGTGCCATCTATGATTTTACAGCCATTTTTAGAAAATGCGCTCTGGCATGGGTTATCCTCAAAAAAGGAGGAGAATAAAAAAATCATTCTGAACGTATATCGAACTAATGAAGATTTTGTTACCATTTCCATTGAAGACAATGGTATTGGAAGAATACAATCATCTAAAATTAATAAAGACAAATTACTAAAACGTAAATCTGTTGGAATTTCCCTAACAAAGGCGAGATTGGCTAATTTTTCAAAAGGGTATATGAGTGATTATAAAATTACAATCAAGGACCTTTACGATCAAAATCGAAAGGCATTAGGTACAAAAGTTATTGTAGAAATCCCAACGCAATCTATAGCGTCTTGAGATGATTAGTTGCCGAAGGCTCCCATCATTGAGCCATATGTTGTTGTATTTATTGAAAAATCTGTTTTGTCAAGTCCTATGCATTCCATAGTCATGCTGTTTTTATCTTTATTTTTATCAACAAAAATCATTTCCATCATGAGTCCGTTTTCAGCATATTTTTCTATTAAACCTGGATTAAAACTTCTGGGCATATTTTTCATGTCTGCTCCCCAAACCTGATTGAAGCTAACAGGCACTTCGTTTGTGATGTAAAATACGATTTTAACGTCGTCATTTTCGCCTTCAAACCCTTCGCAGTGATACCCCAAAATAGTTTTAGAGCCGATTTTTTTAAATGTAAAATCGGTAGAGGAGTCATCAGACATTGAGCTGGTTCTCTTTAAGCTCGATTTTTGTACCATTTTCTTCCCCATCATCTCCATAAACATGGCGCTTATACCACGTTGATTATCCATAACCATAAACATTTTAGCGTCCTTGTTGCCTTTCATCATTGCAGAGGTATCAAACCCAAAATACGCTTGATCTTTTTTGAGGTAATAATCGAGTTGCGCATCATTTTTTTTATGTGTTATTTTCAATTTATAGACATAGTCAAAATCATAGGTGTTCGGTAATTCAGCAGTGGATGTCGATTGTGCTGAAAGCTGTCCGAAAAAAAGAAAAAAAGTAAAGAAGAAGGTAAATTTGATTGCATTTAAAGTTTTCATAAGTTTAAAAATTTTAGAATTAACTAATTGATAACCTGAAAACTACATAAACTAAAACGAAATGTAAAGCTCTATTGTATGTTTGGTTGAAGATTTTGTGTTGTTGGCAGACAATTACTTACTTATAGGTTTCAGCAACTTTTTCTAATTCAGTATACCAATCCTCTCCAAATTTTCTAATAAGCGCTTCTTTTACAAATTTGTAAACAGGAACCTGAAGCTCTTTTCCTAAAGCACATGCGTCATCGCATATCTCCCATTTATCATAATTCACTGCTGAAAACTCAGAATAATCCTTAATTCGAATAGGATATAAGTGACAGGAAACGGGTTTTTTCCATGAAATTTCACCTTGATTGTAGGCTTCTTCAATACCACAAAGTGCTGTTTTTTTATTATCAAAAATCACATAAGCACAATCTGCTCCATCAATCAGAGGAGTTTCAAAATCTCCAAACTCTGTCGTGATATGTGTGCCTTGAGCTTCAATTGCTGCAATACCTTCTTTACGTAAAAACGGTTTTACTTTTGGGTAAATGTCCTTGAGTATTTTTGTTTCTTCAGAATCTAAAGGAGCACCAGCATCACCATCAATACAACAAGCGCCTTTGCATGCGCTGAGATTACACACAAAATCTTTTTCAATAATGTCTTCAGAAACTATAGTTTTTCCTAATTGAAACATGGCAATTTTAACTTTTAAAGTGGCAGCAAAAATAGTTAAACTTTACCATTATTTAATGTTATAAATCTTTCTTAAAGACTTACTTTTGCCGAAAATTTAGAAGTCATGGATATTCAATTGAATTTTAAACAAATTTTCACAGCCTTTATGGTGCTATTTGCGGTTATTGATATTGTTGGAAATATTCCAATTATTATTGATTTGCGCAAAAAGGTTGGTCATATACAAAGTGAGAAAGCGTCCATAATTGCAGGTGTGATTATGATTATTTTCTTATTCATAGGAAAAAGTTTGCTAAATTTAATTGGAATAGACGTCAATTCATTTGCGGTTGCTGGTGCTTTTGTTATCTTTTTTATAGCTCTTGAAATGATTTTGGGGATTACCTTGTATAAAGACGACGGTTCTGGAGCAGTCACAGCTTCTGTATTTCCCTTAGCGTTTCCTCTTATTGCAGGACCAGGAAGTTTAACGACACTCTTATCGCTAAGAGCTGAATTTGCAATTGAAAACATAATTATTGCTGTTATATGCAACGTTATTGTTATCTTTATTGTGCTTAAAACATCTTCAAAAATTGAACATGTTTTAGGGAAAAACGGAATAAATATTATCAGAAAAGTGTTTGGAGTCGTGTTGTTAGCCATTGCTGTAAAACTCTTTGCTCAGAATATAAAAGCACTTTTTGAGTTTGCATAAATAAAATACTAAAAGATGAAACTTATAACCATCGTTTTTACTGTTATTGCTATTGCATTAATTGGATATAATATTACTCAAATTAATATAGATTCACCTTTTGAAGGACAAAGTGTTGTTGCACTCATTACTATTTTCGCCTCACTTTGTGCTATTGCACTTTTACAAATTTTGAGGTTATCTAAAAAAGTAGATCAAAAACTAAAAAGTCATAAATAATGTTTGATGTACTTGTTGTTGGAGGTGGAGCAGCCGGAATGTCTTGTGCTTTGGTTTTAGGATCTGCAAAATCAAAACCGTTTGCCCAAGACAAGCGTATTGGGATTGTTGTACACCAAAGAGCCTCTCACTTACAAACCGCTTTGTTTAATAATGTTTTAGGGTTAACTCCAGGCACTACAGGAGCTTCTATTTTAGAAGATGGAAAAATGCAGTTGGCTCAATTATATCCTCATGTGGAGCAAATTGAAAATGAAAAGGTAATTTCGATTATCAAAGCTTCGGAAGGATTTGTTGTTACGACTAACAAAAGTACTTATCACTCAAAATTAGTTGTTGTGGCTGTGGGTTATACAAATTTGGTAAAAATTAAAGGATTACAACCTTATCTGGAGCCTCATCCACGAGCGGCAATTGAAAAAGAACGTATCTGGCTGAAAAACGACAACCATGTAGTTGATAAAAATCTGTATGTAGCAGGAACCATGGCTGGCTGGCGAAGTCAATTTGCGATAGCTTCAGGAAGTGGAGCGCAAGTAGCTACAGATATTTTAACACTTTGGAATGATGGGAAGCACACTAAAATTCACGATAAAATCTAGTTGCTTATTCTTCGTTTAGAGCTTCTTGAGTTTTACTCAATACAATCACTTCTTCAATCACTGTATCTGATTCGTTAATAATTTGCTCAGAGATGGTACTGTTAAATAGCTGACTCGCTAATTCGGATTTAATGAGTGTTTTCATCTGTTCATAATAATTCACAAATGAAATACTGGTTCTTTCTTTCAGATTAAGAAAATCCTGAAATTTTTCAACAACAGCATCATCAATATTGAAATTCTCAATAAAATCTGATGCACTCATGTTTTCATATAATTTTCGGTCTTTATCTAACTCTTCAAACACAAAATTACTAACATAACCTCGACGTTTGATATAGTTTAAGGTTTCGTTTTGAGCACTGGTATCTAAGGGAACAAAATCATCAGGAATAATGCCTCCTCCTCCGTACCCAATTTTACCA
>JAAEZL010000231.1 GCA_018222875.1 Algicola sp. | reverse complement strand
GCATTGCATGTGCAAACCTTGTTCCAAAAAATTAGTTGTTTGGCTTTACAGCTAAAATAACTTTAAACTTATTTCGGTTAGCGATATCCATTACTGTTACAACATTCTCAACAGGAACTGATTTTTCAGCACGCAAGACAATTGTTGGTTGTTCTTGATTAGCGAGCATGGCTATTAATTCGGATTCAAGAACACTTCCACCAACTAATTTTTGATCGATGTAATAGTTAAGATCTTTAGTTATACTTACAGCTACAGATTTCTTATTTTCTGTTTTACCACTGGCCTGAGGTAACAAAATATCAATGGCGTTTGTTGTTACCAATGTAGAAGCAAGCATAAAAAATATTAATAACAAGAACACAATATCTGTCATTGACGACATATTGAATTCTGGTTTTACTTTATTTCTACCTCTAATGTTCATTAAATTGGCTCGTTTAAGTGATCTAAAAATTCTAATGAATGCGATTCCATTTGATACACTACCTTATCTGTTCTAACCACTAAATGATTGTAAGCTGTGTATGCAACGATACCGACAATTAAACCAGCAACCGTAGTGGTCATGGCTGTATATAATCCATCAGATAACTGTTTAATATCAATTTGTCCGCCAGAATTAGCGATTTCAAAAATAGATAATATCATACCTATCACAGTTCCCAGAAATCCAATCATAGGTGCAATACTGGAAATAGTTGCTAAAACACTTACATTTTTTTCTAAACCATACAATTCTAAACGACCAGCATTTTCTATGGCAGTATTGATATCTTCGAGAGGTTTACCAATACGTGTGATGCCTTTATTGATAAGTCTTGAAACAGGCGTGTTTACCTGAGCACAAAGCATTTGGGCTGAATCAATTTTTCCATTACTGACATGGTCTTTAATTTGATTCATAAAATTAGAATCGACATTTGAAGCTGCTTTTATGGCAAATAACCGTTCAAAATAAATATAAATAACTGCGATTAACAGAATAAATAAGATGGCTATAATCACCTGTCCTGCTAATCCTCCACTACTGATCAATTCAATAATAGATAGTGTTTTTTCGGTAGATTCTGAATCCGTCAGCAATTCAGTTCCATCTTGAATATTACTTAGTAATATCATATAAGTAAAGTATTGAAATTATTGTATTAGTGTAATAACGTCTATTTTAATTCAAAAGTATACAGACTATAATAATGTTCTGGTAAACATAAATGCAATTGCTCCAACTATAAAGCCTACTAATGCAAGCCAGGATATTTTTTTAATGTACCAGAAGAAATCTATTTTCTCCATTCCCATTGCTACAACACCTGCTGCAGAACCAATGATGAGCATACTTCCTCCAGTCCCAGCTGAATAGGCTATAAAATGCCACAACTCATTATCTATTGGTTCAGAGAACATTCCTAAACTTGCGGCAACTAAAGGCACATTATCAATGATTGCTGAACCAACACCCAGTAATAGCACTACTAAATCGGAAACGCCTTCACCATGCAATTCAGTTCCAAGCATTGGCATTGTTTCTTGTAATGTTCCGGCAAATCCAAATAGAATACCTAAAGATTCTAAAGCTGCTACAGCCATCAGAATTCCTAAGAAAAATAAAATACTAGGCAATTCAATCTTAGAAAGTGAATGATGCACTGGGCTATGACTTGCATGTTCTGCATGTTCCTCTGAAACAATTCCTGAAATTGCAAACTTTGAGTTACTATAAATTTCAGCAAAAATTGCGACAATACCTAAAGCTAGCATCATCCCAACGTAAGGCGGTAAATGTGTGACGGTTTTAAAAATCGGCACAGATATAATACCTCCCAAACCAAGATAAAGCATGGTTGAACTAAACTTACTTTTGGGTTTTTCTGTATCTACTTCTACTTTCTCTAAGGTTCCTCTAAATGCTGGCAAATACGAAGCGATAAAGGTAGGAACTAACATACATAGCAAAGAAGGAACAAATAAATAAGCAAACAGATGACCAGTAGTTACCTTTTTACCTATCCATAACATTGTAGTTGTCACATCACCAATTGGAGACCAAGCTCCTCCTGCATTAGCCGCAATTATAATTAATCCTGCATACCAGATTCGAACATCTCTATCTTTAACAATTTTTTGAAGGATTGAAATGAGAACAATTGTTGCTGTTAAATTATCAATAATAGCAGACAGAATGAAGGCTAACACTGCAAAAATCCATAAAATTTTACGTTTACTATTCGTTTTGATGAACCCTTTAATTGTTGAGAAGCCATCGAAATAATCAATGATTTCAACTATGGTCATTGCGCCTAATAAAAACACTAAAATTTCAGCCGTTTTTCCTAAGTGATGCAATAACGTTTCTTCCATGATGTGCATCTTACTCTCGTGTTCTAAGGATGCAAAGCCATCAACTAAGCCATGATTGGCAGAGTCAAACCATTGCGAGAACGAATCTATTCCAAGAGAAATAAGTGCCCAGCTAATAGCCATCATGACCAAAGCAGGAATTAACTTATCAATTTTAATGCTATGCTCTACTGTTATGGCTAAATAGCCCAATGCAAAAACTAAAATTATAATTGTTTCCATAGGTGTTTCTTAAATAAGTTGGCTTAATGCGATTTCAAATGCAGTCGCACTCACTCCTGTTTTTGTGTTATTGGTTTCGTAAACGTTTTTAATTGCTTTATTAATAATTTCAGACGTATCGTTGAAAATAGCTTCATCTGTCATTTGTACTTTACGTTCCATAAAATAGGCAAACACTCTTGCCATTCCACAGTTTGAAATAAAATCAGGAATTAGGCTTACTCTATTATCGGTATGCTCCATTATTGGTCCGAAGAATATTTCTTTATCCGCAAAAGGCACATTTGCTCCGCAAGAGATGACCTCTAAGCCTGTTTCAATCATGCTATCGATTTGATCTTGAGTAATGAGTCTTGATGCTGCACAAGGCGCAAAAAGTTCAGTTTGTAAAGACC
>JAAEZL010000230.1 GCA_018222875.1 Algicola sp. | reverse complement strand
AAAGTCATAGTTAAGGAAGTTAAGGTAAGTAGAACTAATAATCTTTTCATTTAACAAGTGCTTTTTTAATTACGTACAACTGGTTATATGTCTACTAATATAACATTTTTTGGGTATTATGTTCCGGATATGACAACTTTTTGGTGCTGATTTTCAGATGATGTAAACTGCTTTACCGCAATGTCTAACGGACTCTTAATAGCCAGTAAGTCTTTTTTAGCAACATGTGTGTAAATCATAGTGGTTTCCGGCTTTGCATGACCTAATAAACTCTGTATGTAACGTAAATCAATCCCATTTTCAAGTAAATGTGTTGCATAACTGTGCCTCAATGTATGTGGAGTTACACGTTTACGTATTCCTGCGCGTTTACAAGAAGATTTCAAAAATTTTCGTACACTTTCAGAACTGTATCGACTGCCTTTCTGACCTTCAACAAAATAATAATTAGGTTCATAGGTTGTTAAATAGTTATGCAGTAAAGGCAAAAAACTTTCTGCTATAATAACATACCTGTCTTTCCTTCCTTTTGCATTCTTTATGAGAAGCTGCCTTCTGTTGATGTCTATATGCTTCAATTCTAAATTAATCAATTCACTAATTCTGAGTCCACAAGAGTAAATTAATGCAATTATTGCGCGATGTTTCAGGTTTTTAGTAAGACGTATCAAATTGATGATTTCCTCTTTTGAAAGTACTGTAGGCAACGTTCTGTCTTTTTTTGGTCGCTCTAATTCTAATACATCATATCCAACTTCCGGACAAAAACTCTTAAATAATTTTAAGCCACTTACCAATTGGCGTTGTGTGCTTACCGAATATTTTCGCTTTAAAAATACGTCTTCAACATATAGTTCAACTTGCCGTAACGTGAGTTCGTGAAGTTCTTTAGATTTGCTATACATCAAAAAATCAGTGACTAAAAACGAATAACTATCTATCGTGCTCTTGCTATATCGTTTTCCATTTAAATATTTTATGTAAAACTTCATTAAGGTTTTATATTTCTTTGGAAGCTTAGAATGATCAAGATTATAACCTTTATACAGCGCTCTGCTATCTATACTGTAATTTTTAAAGGTTGATTTAATACATTTTAAAGCGTGTTCTGAGTAGGGAACATACCAATGTTTTAAACTTTTACTCCAACGTCTCTCAGGAAGTGTTCTTACTAAATCTAAAAGTGTTTCATCATAATCAAAATGAATTAATATTTGCTTTGCTTTGTGATGAACTTTTGTACTAAGTTTTATAGTCGTTGTTGCCATAGCTGTATATTTTCAAATTAAACCAATAGATTAATATAGAAAATAATCTTCACAAAAGCAAATTGATTTGACTTATATGTATTTGATGTATGGAGTTTTGATACGATAGAACATAGTAGTTGTAAAACGAAGGCTTTACAAATGCCACCAGGCCCAATACATGAGTCCGAATTGCAATGGAATTCTTAAAATTAAAATCCATTTTGGGATGCCAGCACTTGCTTTTTCACCAGATAGCATGTAAAAATGGACTAATAAAAATATTGTCAACATCGCTATTATGCCGTAAACAGCAAAGACTTTTAAGCTGGGAATACAAAGCGCTATTCCTAATACAATTTCGGCAATACCACTCAAATACACCAAAAGTTTGTGATTTGGTAAATAGCGTGGCATGATTCGCAGGTAGGCTTTAGGTTTTATAAAATGCATCACACCAGCCACAATAAAAAGGATAGGCATCACATAAAAAGTCCAAGAACTATTCATCTTTATACACATTAAAAGTTATGCCAACACCATAGTTGTTAAGGTCTGATCTGAGTAAACTGGATTCAATACCATTTCCTTTTTTAAATTGTACCCAATTATTACCACTGATAAAAACACGTTTTATATAGGTTCGGTAATCGTCAATTTCATCTGTAAAGGGAAGTAAAGGTCTGAAATTGGTCGGAATTTTTACAGTACCTGTTTTGGTTTTGATTTCCTTGTATTTCTTGTTTGGTAAGAGTTTGCCTTTTGCATCCGTATAACCCAGGACCTGAAGCGAGACAAAAAAACCATCGTCGGGAAATAGCAAATCATAGTCTGAAACATCAAGTTCAAATTCATCTCCGTTTTTTTCCGTAGCTCTAAAAACAATATTGGAATAGGTAAGTGGATCTCCAGGAAAACCATTATTATTAGCGTAAAACTTCACCTTAAACAACGTCGAAAATGCTCGTTTATCAGCATTGCTTCGCTTTCGTTTATCCCAATCTCTTGATTCTAAAGTAATAGGAAACAATACAGATGTGATTTTCTTCAACTTATCATCTTCGCTCGGAAAAAATACTGCAATTTCACTTTCTATGGTCGGAAGCCAGCACTTGTAATAATCGTCGTCTAAATAGGGTTTGACTGTTTCGGTTTTAAATTTTCGGTTAACAGTTGTGCTAATAACCACTTCATCTAAAGTGTTTGTTTCCGTGTCTAAATAAATTGTTTTAGGCAAGTCTTTACTTGCAATAGCTTTTTCCTTAAAACCCAGAGCCGAAATGTATAGCGAATCAACATCTGGATATAATTTTTTTGTAAAATAGAAATACCCTTCGTCGTCGGCAAAAATCCCTTGTCCGTTGCCAAATGAAATGGTAGCATACGATACAGGATAATTAGTTTCAACACTTAAAACTTTGGTTTGTGAAAAACCGCAAGTAGTTAGAAATAATGTGAATACTATGAAATATTTATTTAAGTGATGCAATCCAATCGTCTATTTTAGTTTCTAATAAGGCTAACGGCATACATCCAGATTCTAAAACCTGATTGTGAAATTGAGCAACATCAAATTTGTCACCAAGCTCTTTTTCTGCTTTAGCACGTAATTCTAATAATTTAAGCTGACCAATTTTATAAGACAATGCTTGTCCTGGCATAGCCATATAACGTTCTATTTCTGAAGTAATACTCGCTTCACTTTCAGCTTCATTTTTAAGCGAATATTTAATGGC
>JAAEZL010000025.1:27352-33689 GCA_018222875.1 Algicola sp. | reverse complement strand
ATTTATACATATCATTTGCAGTAGGGTTTACCCAACCAGAGAATTCGATATCCATTGCTCTATCATTTACAAAAGCATT
Organism: Algicola sp.; assembly: GCA_018222875.1. GTDB lineage: Bacteria > Bacteroidota > Bacteroidia > Flavobacteriales > Flavobacteriaceae > Psychroserpens. Next base: position 33,610 of record JAAEZL010000025.1, on the reverse strand, counting down.
ATTAAATGCGGTTACTAATTCAGGGTTTTGAGTATCCGCGTCAATAATAGCATTTGTCATACCGCCAGGAATAAGTAGGTTTTTTTGAATGAAATCATTAAAACTCATTCCAGATACTTGTTCAACAATTCTTCTTTGTAGAAAAACATTATTGTTACTGTACAAGTAATTTGTGCCAGGTTTAAAATTTAGATGTTTAATATTTTTTAATTCATTATAGATATCTTTGTCATTTTTAATATTGTTCCAGTTGATTCTTGGCAGTCCACTAGTATATTGAAGTAGATGCCTAATACTAATGGTATTTGACCATTCTGGTAATTGCAATTCAAAATTTGAGATTTTATCATCCAGATTAAGTAACCCTCTTTCATTTAAAATCATTATCGCAACAGCGTTGAATTCTTTTGCTATAGAACCAATGTTAAATATTGAGTTTCTACTAAGTTTTTTTGATCTAGAGGCATCTGAATATCCAAATTCATTTTGATATATAATATTATTGCCCTTTGCAATAAGGATATTCCCGTTGAATAATCCACGATCAAATGACACTTTCATCAATGTGTCTATTTGGTTTATTGTTGTTTCAGACAAATACTTTACCGTTGGATTGTTTTTGTTTTGACAGTTTGTGAAAAAGATTATTGACGTCAGAAAAAAGAGAGTTTTTATTCTATTCATTTTTGAAATTTTACTGAAAGAGTATAAATTAATTAAACTGTTGCAGTTTTTAATTAATGGCAATGATAAATTGTATATATAGTGGCAGATTAAGTGGTAGTTTCCTATCATATCACTTCTACGTTTGAGTGATACACGTACTGTGAAATTTAAGACATCACCTGCCATTACTTATACAAAATATTAGCCTTTGTTATTTTCTTTTAAGTTCCTCAATTCTTTTCTTGTAGCCATCGTCACCACTTATTTCAAAAGCTTTAGTTACATATTTAATTGCATTAGCGAAGTCGCCTTGTGCTTCATAATAATCTGCCATTGAATTATAGGCACTTGCGCTGTTGGGATAATATCCAATATTCGATTTGAAAAATATAAATGCCTTTTCAGGTTGCCCCATTTCTAAATTCATATAGCCATAGCCACTAAACATTTCCTCAATCATTGGAGGGAAGGTATAACCGAAATGCGTTGAATAGATTTCTTCTTGTTTTTCCAATAGCTTAACCAATTCTTCTACTTTCGTTTCAGGATTATTATATTTTTGCGGAGATTTAAACTGGTACCATTTAAAAAGAAAAATCAATCCATCTCTCATCGTTGGGAGCGGAACAGTACCATGTAAATCTTCATTGTACACCTTCCATGAGACATTTAATCCACTCTGTTTTTTAGAGGTTGCAAAAGTTGAAAAGTCAATGATTGAACGTGCAAACAAAGTGAATTCTGAAGCGTCGTCCATAATATTCTCCATGGTTATTGCTTCATCCCACATATGTAGCTGTTCTGCTGCTAAAGACACATAAAGAGATTTGCCTTCATAACTTTCTGAACTCAGCTTTTCTTTTGCTTCCTTCAATAATTTTTGGTCGTCCCAATCCAAACTTGGATCTATGGCTATATGGTTTTGAAAGAGATGCTTATGATTAATCAGCATATTTATCGTAAACAGTCCTGCATATGAATGGCCAATTAATGTACGGTAAGGTGAAGTGGGATATTTATTGTCAATGTATGGGATGAGTTCCTTCTCAATAAATTTAGTAAAGGTTTCTGCACCTCCAGTTTCATTATCCATTGCCTGCCCACGCCTCATTTTAATCTGTGAAGTAGTCAAGTCCCGTATTCTGTCAGTTTTGTTAGAAATTCCAATTAGAATCATATGAGGCAAATAATGTCCCCAATAATTGTCATAAACTGCTTCTAAATTTTCTTTCAAAGAAAATCCATCTAACAAATAAACAACAGGATATTTTACACTACTATTTGGGTTATAATTCTCAGGGAGTTTAACCCAAAACTCTCGATATTCTTTCAATGTCTCTGAATATACGGTATCAATAATTTCAGTTTCAAATTCACTCGATTGATTCAACTTCGATTGTGCCGTTATTTCTTGAAAGACAATAATGAGTCCTATTGTCAATACTATTTTTAATCCTTTGGTCATGTTATTATCTTTAATTATTCTTATTTTGGTTTTCATAATTGAGGCTAATGAGTTAGTGCGATATATTATTTTTTTTCATAATATTAAAGCTAAAGTATTCATATTTGGATGTTAAAAATATGAAAAGCGACATATAACAGAATTTTATACGGAATCAACAATTTTAGGTTGTTGAATAGTATGTCAAATGTCAGTTAAGACATATAACATTTTAAAACTCTTGGTTTTTTATAAGCTTTCATGTTTTACTTTTTTAATTGATCGATTATGTTCGTCTTAAAATTTGCTTATTATAACCGTTGACTATATTCTATAACACCTACGATTTGTTAGAATATGTTGCTTTTTCACTATCTCTGAACTTGATTGAAATAACCGGAACCTTTGTTAATATACGTTTTAATTCGGTCATCATTTTATTATTTGTTTTTACCTATAATTAAATCTTCTATTTTTTTAAAATCCTTTGAATTTGGTACGTGTTTAGCCTCTACAATCAAAACAACTTCTTCTATAGTAGAAAATATTCGATTTGCTCTTTTAATCATTTTTTTTCCGGGAAACATGATGTCTTTTTCACAGGCAAAAATGGTAATCGGTGTTTTTATTCTATTTGCATCATTTTTAGATAGCATTGGTAAAGGAGAAAAATCCATATTGCAGTTTTGAAACGTAGTAGACATAAACTCTAATGCAAAATCATCGTATTCAGAAAAAAGTACGTTCATTACTTTTTTAATGTGCTTTTGATTGTTAGTTTTTATAAACTTTTTTAATGGTAGGAACATTTTAAACAAACCTACAAGAGGATTACCATTAACGATATAGACTGGTGCAATTAAGAATACCTGTTTTATAGTCGTTTCATTAAACTCTAGTGCTTTTAAACTGATTAAACCACCAAAAGAAAAGCCAACTAAGGTTACGTCTTTCAGTCTTAGTTTTATGATTACTTCAATAAGCCATTTTCCATAATCTAGCGATTTCATATCCAATCGATTCTCTGCACTTTTATTGGGCTGCGCTAAGACATCAATTGTAAAGACACAATATTTTGAAGCTAGATTGGGGAAAGAATCTAAAATTTGTGGCGCACAACCTCCTGTGCCGTGAATCAGTACTAATGGAGGGTTTTTAGTATCGCCAGTAATGATAACATTAGTGACTCCAAACTTTGTTTCTATCAATTTTTCTGAATATTCAATATTCAGCTCATTTAACTTTTGATTGTAAAGACTTAAAATTTTTGATTTACCTTCTTGTGATTTAAAAAACATGTGCTGTTCGTTTTTTGATTAATGATTTATGGATTGAGATTATCTATAGCCCAGCTAAATGGTGATGACAACATTTCCTCTTTTATGTCCCATCTCTACATATTTATGAGCTTCGGTAATTTTTTCTAAAGAATATACTCTATCAATAACAGGTCTAATTCTCTCTTGTTCTGCTAACCTTTTTAAATTAAAAAAAGCTTCTTTTGGCGTTGATGGAGTCCCATGATCGATGGATATATATTTGCCATTCGAAGTCAATGCTTTTTTGCTCTTTTCTTTGAGTTTAGATGTTTTCGAATTGCCTACAGCATCAATCACATATTTATACCTTTCCAATTGTTTTTCAGCATTTTCTATCGTGTAGTCAATCACCTTATCACTTCCTAAAGAAGTTACTAATTCGAAATTTTTTCGACTGCATACACTAGTAACATGAGCACCCATGTGCTTCGCCAATTGTATTGCCATTGTGCCAATACTTCCTGACGCTCCATAAATTAAAACTTTGTCGCCTTTATTTATACTCGTCTTTTTTAATAAATGGGACGCAAGCAAACCACCATAAGGTATTGCTGCAGCCTCCTCAAAACAAAGATTTACAGGTTTTAGTGCCAGATTCCAATCTTCGGGTAAACAAATATATTCTGCATAAGAACCAAAACGACGTTTGGTAGGTGAGATAGAACCATAAGCAAAAACCTCATCTCCAACTTCAAACAAAGTCACATCTTTACCTTTACTCTCCACAATACCAGCTGTTACCATCCCCAACACAAGATTTCTTGGACGACCAAAACCAAATATGAGTTGAAGTATAAATCTAGAGATCAAAGGTTCATTTAATCTCCGAATAAGAACATCGCTTGTGGTAACTGAAGTAGCACGTATCTTTATAAGTACTTCATTAGCTTTAGGTGTTGGTTTTTCAACATTACTTAGCACCAGGTTTTCTACCTCCCCATATTTTAGACATTCTATTGCTTTCATAATTGTTTTGTTAACAGCAAAGTTGGTTAAAATGTGGGGTACAAAAGTTCGCATTTTGAAATTGGAACAAACCTTTCCTTTTCATTATTCCTTTTTAAGAGCATAGATAACTTTTGCATCTACCCAAAAAACATCTACATTTTCAAAATCATCTGATCCTACATTTCTACTAAAGAAAAGGTATTTACCGTCTGGCGTTATACTTGCAGAAGCTTCCCAAGCGTTGGTATTTATTTTATCTCCCAAATTAATACCTTCACCCCAAGTACCATCTTTTTGTTTAAAACTGATGTAAATATCTGAATCTCCATAACCATCTTCTCTTTGAGCATCAAATAACAAATACGATTCATTTGGCGCTATAAAAGGATGACTTAAAAAAGTTCCTGTGTTTATTGCTTTGGGTAGGACCTTGGGCTCTTCATGTTTACCATTAATTAAACGTGAATAGCGAATTGGAAACGTTGAATCATTCTCTTTATAGGTGTCAAAATAGTACGTCCCACTTGAAGATGATGAGAGGCGCATAATATACATAGAATCATTACTTACGGTAGGAGGTTCTAGTTTTTGTAATTCTGACCATCCAGATTCCGTTTTTTCTAGATAACGGTCACCTAAATGCATGGTTTGTCCATCTGGTGATATTACTGGTCTTCCTATCCATGGAGATGCTATTTCTGATTTTTCCCATTTCTCATTGGTTTCATTGTATTTGTATTCATAGAAAGCTGATTTATTATTTTCTTCGCCTCTTCTAATAAAATAAAACGCTTTCATATCTGGGGTGAATGCACTATTAATTTCATACAAATCTGTAGATACAAGACCTGGAGCAAATGGTATAGGCTTTAATCCAGGTGGTTTTTGTCTCAGATATTGATTTTTTATAGAAGGAGTATTATTATCTTTAGTTTGTTGTTTTTTTGCATCACAAGATTGCAAAGAAAGTATTCCAGCGATAAGTAGTGTTATGAAGGTCTTTTCCATTTTGACATTTAAATTATTATTGTTTTTGCTAAAACCTATACCCTATTCGCAAGTGCATATTTAATTCCATTTCACTTTTGTTCTTTAAATAACCAGCACGTTTAGCAAATGTGTAACTAAATCCTGCGCCAAGACCTGCTTCATAATTAAAATGTTTGCCTATGTTTCTTCTAATTCCCCAAGTGGGTATAATAGAAAAATCACTTACCACAGGAGCATCGTCAGTATTGAATAAGACAAACCAATCTGGATGATAACCCATTTTTAAAGCAATAAAATTGCCACTATTCCCATCAATTCTTTTTGAGTTTTTTGAACGTTTTTCGAGGTTATAATAAAATCTTGGTTCAACAACTATTACAGGTGTTAGTAGAAATGGAGAATCATAATCATCATAAAACGTAGATTCCCAAATACCAAAATCAAAACCGAGCTCTGTTCTCAGTGCTATGGTATTTGATAGTTTTGCTTCATTATACGCCCAGATTCCTAGAACTCCAGTTTGTAATCCGAATGTTGATTTTTCTACACTTGTGTTTTGAGCTTTGGCGATTAATGTTAGTCCGCACAAAGTCAAGGTAATTAAAGTTTTTTTCATGATAATAATTTTAGATTTAAGTGAATTTGTTAATTCAACCTTATAACCAGCTAAACCCTAAGCCTACATTAAAGATGAGTGCATCTCTATCGGCATTTCCATCTAAAGACACACTGCCAAGAACTAGTTTTGACTGCACATTAAGTGCGAAGTTTTTCTTTTTGTAAATCTCATAACCTGTACTTGCCATAACACCACAACCAAAGTTCCAATCGTCATTTACATCTTCTTTAATATCGTATAGTGCTGGCGAATCTATAGCTAAACCAATTCCT
>JAAEZL010000025.1:22190-27342 GCA_018222875.1 Algicola sp. | reverse complement strand
TTGATATTTGTATGAAGTTTACCTTCTTGAAAAAGTAGAATTAAATAATAGTTTTAGTTATTTTGTTTTTTTGAAATGCTTCCGTTCGCTTTATTTGTTCTTCGAGATTCTTTCTGACTTGGTTTTACTAGAGCAACTCATGGTTAATAGTAGACTGATTAATAAAATATATTTCATTCTTTAATAATTTTCTTTCATTTTGTTGCTAATGAATGCCAACGATCTCGGCTATGAGTAGTTTCGTGGATAAGCACTTAACGTTGCAAGTATAAACCAAACTGAAAATCTGTGAGGATTTTCAGAAGTAGGAGAGAAAAGCAATTATTTATAGCCACTGCTGTGGTCCGTTTTAATTAATTTTACTTATGGCTAGGTCTTATGCCAAAAATTAGTAAATAACCTATCATCCAAAATTCTCCAATGGTTGCAGGTAGAGTAAGAAATCTATTGAAGCTAAAATCAATTCCTGCGTAGTGTATAACTGTAGAAATTAGATAGCCTATACCACCTAAAATAATTATTCTTCCTAACCAGACAGGCAACCTTTTAGATTTGATAACTATGTATCCCATTGGAAATAGCCATAACCCGAAAAATAGGCTACCAATACCCCAAGCATTCGAAATAATATTTTGAAAAACCTGAATTAGTAAAATTTTGTCTTCCATAGCACTTATTTCAGAATTTGCAATACCTATTGCTGAGGCGATTGAAATTGCACTTATCATAATGGCTAAAGCATTCACCATTCCCCATATACCTAGAGTCCAAGCTTCCCATTCATAATTATCTTTAAATAATTTGAAAAACCAAACTGCGGTAAGAGCCTGAGAAATTACTATACCAAATTCTAATAGCAACCTAATTCTTGCTGTAGATTGTAATTCTACTAAATTTGTTAGCGTTTGTTCAGGATTACCAGACACAAATATTTGAGAATGAAAGACCATAAACCCTAGAATTCCTGTAATAGCCATCATTAAATACCATAAGCCAGTTATTCTAGCGGTCTTAATTAAATTTTTCTGTTCTGTATTTGCAATCATGGATTATTTATTTTTATTATTTTATACTAATTCTAACTCTGTAAAAGAGTAATTGTTACAGTTTCGCCCTAGTGGCACACAACAATGGAATATATGGTAATAGATAAATTTTTATAACCAACTAAAACCTAACCCTACATTAAAGATTACTGCATCTCTGTGTGCATCTCCTTTTAAAGACGCACGACCCAAAACTAATTTAGACTGTACATTAAGCGCAAAGTTTTTCTTTTTGTAAATTTCGTAACCTGTACTTGCCATAACACCACAACCAAAGTTCCAATCGTCATTTACATTGTCTTTAATATCATATAATGCTGGCGAATCTATTGCTAAACCAATTCCACCATGAATCCACCAACGGTCTTTTACCCAATATTGTACAGATGGGATAAACGCTCCGAAATTTCTATCATTATCCTGAAATTCGTAAATATTTCCTGGTAAAGAGGCCGTAATAGCAAGTCTTTCGTTTAACATATAGCCAAACTTTAGATCTGGAAAAACAAAGGTTCCCTGAGCCTTGTCAAAGGTTTGAATACCAGCACTATCTTCTATACTGATAATGCCTCCACCTACTACAAATTCAAATATGAATCCTTCTCTTTGGGTTGTGGTTTCTGAATTTGTGTTCTGTGCGTATGTTATGCTAGATAAGAATGCAAAGGCTACACAGGCCATTCTTGATAAAATTTGTTTTTTGATTGTTTTCATTTTAATTGATTTCATAAGTGTTCGTTTTTTGATTGATGATTTATTTTGTAATCTCAGTTGTTACATTAAGATTTTTTTGAGTATTCTAACGCTGCACCAATGGCAATTCCAATGGGAAGCCACAAAGCTATGTTTGAGGTTAATAAGCCTACTAAACCATCTGAAATTATGCCTATTGCAAGTCTAATTCCTTTTTTACTTTTAATTAATTTCATAATTGTTCGTTTTTTGATTGTTTAAATTTCTAATATTTAATTAGCTTGTTTTTATCTCTACAAAGATCGATCAAGGAGCAATATGCCTATAAACACTAATGTAGCCTTATATATAAAGTTTGATGATAGATTGAAAATTATGACGCATTTTAAAATATTGCCAAAGAATAAATCAAGCAATCTCTTACTGTTAATAATTTGATGATGTAAAACTAATTGAAGCTTATAAAAGGAAGGTTCTATTTTTTAAATCAGAACTAACTATTACTCTTAAGGTAAGTATTTGGTGTAATCCCTTCTATTTTTTTGAAAAAGGTATTGAACACTGTTTTAGAGTTAAAACCACTATCATACGCTACAGCCATTAAGGTTAAGCCCTTGTTTTCCTCTAGAAGAACCCGCTTTTTAAATTCGTTAATTCTATAGGTATTAACATATTCTGAGAAGTTTTTTTGAAACCCCAAGTTTAATAATTGCGAGACATAATTAGCAGGAAGTTCTAAGTAAGAAGCTAAATCTTTTAAGGATAGGTCTGGATTTAAATACAGTTTGTAGTCTATCATTATTTGCTCTAGTTCCTTGCTGTACTTTTTGATTTCGTTGGAACCTAGTAAAGCCTGTTTATACTTCTTTTTCTGTTTATAATTTAAATTATCGGGAATAGCCTTTAGCATGATGTCTTTAAACCTTTTGTGATTTTTTACAGGTTTAAGAATTGGTGATGGATTAAGTAATAAAATTACGGGCAAACGATTATTGTATGCTTGAGTTATTAAATCAATTACCTTTTCATTATTACCTAATAAAGCATTTACTAATATCAAAAACGTAAACGCCTTATCCACAAGCGCCGTGGTTAAATAGGTTTCTAGTTCTTTTAATCCATCATTGCATTTTTCTGTTTCATTGAGTTTTGCATGGCACATGGTTTCACCTCCTAATTTGGTGAGGTCTTTCACAGAAACGGCTTCAAGTGAACCGAAATATGTCAAAGCTTCATTTGGTTTGTCTGACATTAATAAACAAATCCCTATATAAATTGGTGGAAAGGGTAACTTAGGGTCTAAATCTAATGCCTTTTTTAGATAAGGTATCGCAGTTTCATAATCTTCTTTCAAGTAGTACAAGAAACCCTTATAATGATGGTTGATAGCTGAATATGGATCTAATTGTAGGGCTTTGTCAAGATAATTACTTGCCGCATCTAATTTTCCTTCTACAGTCAAAAAATTAGAAATGGTTAAGTAAATATCGTCAGCTTGTTGAATCTCCAAAGCCTTATAGGCGTGTTCATAAGCTTTCTTAAGATTCCAGTTTTGCCAGCATTCTATCCAAGCTAAATTCAATTGTGACCTTGATGAGTTTGGGTCTAACTCTAATGCCTTTAACAAATAAGGCTGAGCCTTTTGGTAGGCTTCAAATGCGGGTAAAAGCCCCATGGTTCCCATATTGACATAAGCTAAATTAATATCCAGATATGGATTTGAAAAATTTGGTGACTTATTAATGACCTCCTTTAAAATATTGATGCCTTTTATGGAGTTATTATAATCCAACTTCATGATGTAATACCTCCCTTTTAGGTATTCTCTGTAAACATCTACTGCAACATCAATAGGCTCTACCAGCTTTTCTTTTATTTCGAGATGACCGATATGCTCACGGAGTTTTTCAGCAATAAAAAGACTGATTTCATCTTGAATTTCAAACACATTTTCCGGGTTTCTATCAAAGGTTTCTGACCAGAAATGAAAATCCTCTAAAGTATCTATCATTTGCACCGTAATGCGCATTGTGTTTTTAGAAGTTCTTACACTGCCTTCAATAAAGGTTGCTACCTTCAATTTTTCTCTTATTTCCTTTGCTATTACTAACTTGCTCTTAAAATAAAATGATGATGTTCGGGAAGTCACCGAAAGTTGTTTGATTTTTGCTAGTGCATTGATGATCTCTTCTGTTAATCCATCGCAGAAATATTCGTTTTCAATATCATTACTCATATTGACAAATGGCAGTACTGCTATAGATTTTTGGTCAATCAAACTCTTCAATCCTTAAAATAAAGGATAAATATAAGTCAATTAACCCGTGTGCGGAATTTTAAAACTTGTTTGAGTGAAAAATCATTAAAAGACAAAGAATTTATTTAATCTATATAATTTTAACAAGACACTAATTGGTTTGGCATTATAGTCAATGTAATATTTTGATTTACTTTTAATTATTTTAATAGTTTTTGTACCGAATTTGTGTCGCATAAGGATATAGAACTATGAATACTCACATTTTATTTTCTGTATCGGGAAATAAAATGCACTAATTTAATTCTTTAAAAAAATCAATTGATAATTCTTAAATTTTTGCTTTTCTGAAAAGACGGTTCTCTCTCCCTAAGAGACTTTATTCTAAACCTTTAGAAAATTTACGTCAAATTGTTGATAAGTGTTTTGATAAGTAATTTGATAATTAGGTGTTTGAGTGCGTTTAAAATATTCAGAATTTCTATTTTTGTCATTTAGTGTAAAATATTGCTTTGTATTTGTTTTTCACTAAATTTTAAGTGAATATTTTTACTGTGAGAAGTTGAAATTTTCATTTTTATGCTATTAATTCAATAAAATATATTAGAGGGTTATAATATATTTTTAATGAATAAAATAAATAAGAAACTAGTAGAAAAGTTACAGCTTAACTACGGGTTTACTGATAGTTACATAGGAACTATAAAAGATGGATTAGCAATTATTGATGCAAATGGGCATATAGTAATCACTAATGACATTTTTTGTAGCTTAACTGGTTATACCAAAAATGAACTACTTGGTATAAGCGCTCCATTTCCATTTTGGCCACCTGAATTTCATAGTGATTATAAGAGGATTTATAATGAAATGCTAGAAGGTGAATTGAAGTCTGAATTTGAAGCCGTATATCTGCGTGAAGATCAAACAAGAATACCAGTTTATTTGTTCATTTCCAGTATTACAGACGAGGCTGAAACACCTATCGCTTATTTGATTTTAGTCCAGGATCTCAGTAGTCAAAAAGATACTTTTGCAAGTAAATCATTTCCGAATAAAGAATTATATTCTGTATTAAATTATAGAAAAGGATACCTGGATTTAATTGATGAAAATCGAGTCAAATCTCAGTTAGGTACTGCCTTAGATTTAATAT
>JAAEZL010000025.1:12133-22180 GCA_018222875.1 Algicola sp. | reverse complement strand
CGATAAAAATTGGTGTTATACCTTCATAAATAAAAAAGCGGGAGAACTCATTGGAAAAGAACCTCATATGCTTTTAGGGAAAAATGTCTGGACAGAATTTTCGGAAGTGGTAGGACAAAAAAGCTATAATATTTTCCATAAAGCTGTAAAAACTAGAGAAACTCAAAAATTTCGCGATTACTATGAACGTTTTGATATTTGGTTTGAAATTAGAGCTTATCCGCATTCTGAAGGATTGACATTGTATTTTACTGATGTTACCGAACAAAAAAAAACAGAGGAGCTTTTAATTGCAAGTGAAAAAAATCTTGATAACATTATTAACAATATTGGAGATCCAGTATTTGTTAAGGATGATAAAAGTCGTTTAATCTTCGTGAATAATTCATTTTGTGAAGTGTTTAATCTTTCAAAAAGTGATATTATAGGTAAAACCTTAGAAGGCAATGTAGCTCCTGAAGAGCGAGAAAGTTTTTTAAATATTGATAAACAAGTGCTGGAAACAGGTGTTGAAAATATAAATGTTGAAAAACTTACAATACAAGGAAAAAAACCTCAAATAATCTCTACTAAAAAAAATAGATTTATTGATGTCAATGGTCAACGATTTATTGTCGGAAGTATTAGAGATTTAACACAACTCAAACAATTTGAAGTCCAACTTTTAGAGAGTGAATACAATTTAAGGCAATCTCAAATTGTTGCAAATATTGGATCCTATACTGTTGATTTGTTAACTTCTGAATGGACAGGCTCTGCTGTTTTACATACGATATTCGGAATAGATGAAACGTATGTTAAAACTGTCGAAACTTGGATTGATCTGGTTCATGCAGATGATAAAGAACACATGCTTGGCTATCTTCAAAAGTGTATTAATAAGAAATTAAGATTTGATAAAGAATACAGAATTTTAAAGCATGATACCAAGCAAGTAATTTGGGTGCATGGCATGGGCGAGTTTATTTTTGATAGTGAGTCAAATCCGATAAAAATGATTGGTACTATTCAAGATATTACCGATCGTAAACAATCACAATTAAGATTAAAAAAAAGTGAGCAATCGTTGATGGAGGCTCAAAAAAAAGCCAAGCTTGGGAGCTACAATCTGGATTTAAAAACTCGTAAAGCACAAACTTCAAAAACCTTTAATGAAATTGCTGATTTCGATTTGGACAGTGATGTAACGCTAGACAAATGGATTGAAATTATACATCCTGAAGATTTTGAAAGATGTAGAGAAATTTTATTAAAGAGTATTGAAACTGGTGTTAAAATCGATACAGAGTATAGAATCTATACCCATAAAACTAAAAAACTGAAATGGGTTCATGGACTAGGTGAAGTATTTTATAAAGACGGACAGGCAACTAATTTTTTCGGAACCATTCAGGATATCACGGATCGAAAAAATGCTGAAATTGAATTAAAAGTTGCCAATGATTTTACCGAAAATCTAGTCATGTCAATGCAAGAAGGATTGCTCATGCTCAATAACAAAGGTGAGGTGATTAAAGTTAACGATGCACTATGTCATATGTTAGGCTATTCAGAAGACGAACTTCTCGGACTCACCTTACCGTATCCTTTTGCTCATGCAGAAGATTATCAGAAAATGATGGACCTGAAAGAAAAGGTGACTAAAGGTGAAGTATCAACGTTTCAATTAGAATTCATTAGAAAAAATGGTGAGAAATTTATTGCTTCATTCTTATCTGGTAATATTGTAAATGACAAAGGTGACGTTGTTGCCATTTTTGCGACTATCAAAGATGTTTCCGAAGAAATAAAGTCAAAAGAACTATTGAGAGAGGTTGCTGTTAAATCTACTCAAAAGAAAAATGTCATTTTAAAATTGGCTGAGTTGGTTGGTGAAGATCTTAGCATATGCTTTAAAAAAGTTACTAAATATGCAGCTGATACTCTAAATGTTGGACGCGTCAGTGTTTGGGAATTTAACCAGAATAGAACCGAAATAAAGTGTAAAAAACTGTATGTGTTAAATGAAAACCGATACGAGAAGGGTCATGTGGTAACTCAGGTTGACAATTCTGAATACTTTAAAGTATTAGATACTAATAAAACCGTTTTGGTTAAAGATGTAGAAAACGCAAGCCTCACTCAGGAGTTTGCTCAAAGTTATCTAATACCAAATAGAATAAAGTCTTTGATGGATATTTTAATAAATGGTGCTGATGGTTATTATGGCATTATTTGCTTTGAGCATGTAGGTGATTCAACCAGAGAATGGACAGCAGACGAACAAGAATTTGCGACTTCCATAGCCAGTGTGGTATCTTCTATGGTTGAAAGTTATGAACGAAAAATAACAGATGAGAAAATTATAAAAGCCAATACTAAACTTCTAGAAGTAAATGAGGAGTTAAATGACTTGAGAAAACAACTAGAACAGGAAAATGTATACCTGAGAAATGAGTTAGATTTAGTATTTAACTATGAGGAAATGGTTTATGGTAGTGTCGAATTTAGCAATGTATTAACCGAAGTGGAAACCGTTGCACCAACTAGTGCTACCGTATTGTTGCTTGGTGAATCTGGTACAGGAAAAGAACTTTTGGCACGTGCCATTCATAACACAAGTTTAAGAAATAACAAACCACTAATTAAGGTAAACTGTTCTGCTATCCCAAGAGAACTGATAGAAAGTGAATTATTTGGGCATAAAAAAGGGTCGTTTACAGGTGCAGTTAATGATAAAGTTGGAAAATTTGAACTGGCAGATGGTGGCACCTTATTTTTAGATGAAATAGGAGAACTCCCAATCGATATGCAACCTAAAATTCTCAGATTTTTACAAGAAGGAGAAATAGAGGTGGTAGGAGGTACTAGCTTAAAAACACTAGACGTAAGAGTAATAGCAGCCACGAACCGAAACCTTTTAGAAGAGATAAAAATGAAACGGTTTAGAGAAGATTTATATTTTAGGCTCAACGTTTTTCCAATACATATTCCAGCCTTACGAGAGCGAAAAGATGACATTCCTTTATTGGTCGAACATTTTGTCGATAAATTCAACAAAACATACGATAAGGAAATAAAGTATATATCCGATGATGCCATGAGCAAACTGAAAGCTTATAACTGGCCTGGCAACATCAGAGAATTAGAAAATTTAATCGAGCGCGCTTTAATCCTTTCAAACAGTCAAACATTAGTAGTGCCAGGTTTTGAAACTGCTCATCAAAAAACCAAACAACTCATCGCAGGAAAAGACTTAACTCTTGATTCTGTTTTACGCAATCATATTCTTCAGGTTCTCGAAAGTTGTCAATGGAAAATTAGTGGTAACAATAGTGCTTCTGATTTGCTTGGTTTAAAACCTAGTACATTGCGTGATAAAATGTCAAAACTCGGCATTGTAAGGCCAAAATAAAGTTGGCGGTATTCCGTGACTTAAGTATTTTATCGGTCAAAAAAAGCGGTATACCGACTTTTTAAAAAATCAGCTTATTAGTCTTGTAAAACACAAAACATTAGTATTCAATGTCTTGTGTTTTTTTTTTGTTTTAGATGCCTGTTTTGGCACTAGGATTGTCTTATGCTAAATCGAATAAAAGTGACTGATTAAAAATTATCAAGATTAAATTTTAATAGCAAACAGTCAAAAATATAAGATTTTAAGAATTGAATAGTGAAGATAATTATTAAAGAAGATTATATAGAAGTAGGACCAACATCCTTTTGGTTAGACCCAGACGGGATTCTTAATTGTAGGTTCGGGAACGAAAATCCGAATTATCAATTAGATACATTCATATCTAAACTTTATATAAAAGCGATAGATAAGTTATGTAAGGGAAAACCTGTACCTATTTTAATTGATTTAAGAGGAGCTAAAGGCACTTTTTCTAAAGAAGCTGTGCAAGAATTTGCTCAATCTGCTTTGATTAAAGCTGTAAGAATATCTGAAGCTTTTGTATATGATTCTTTTAAAATGAAACTTTTAATTCTGTCTTACAAAAGGATTTATAACCAGTTTACACCCTATGAAATATTTATTGATATTCAATTAGCACAAGGCTATTGTCTCTTAAAAAAGAATGAATTTTATGGAAGCAATTAATTATTACATCCCCTCAAAATTAGACGACGTTTTGTGGTCTGAAATTAAGGATAATTCAATACACACCTTAACAGATTCTTTAGGCCGTCTGGAATATGTGAGTGACACCTATTGTGAACTATTAGAAACAAATAGCAATAGACTTATTGGTGAACCTCATACATTGCTAAAATCTCAACTCCACACAAATGCACTCTATAAGGAGTTGTGGAGAACTATTAAAATGGGTCAAAAATGGAATGGTGTATTATCTGAAACATTAGCCAGTGGTAAAACAATAGCTTTAGATGCGACCATAATCCCTATTAAAGATGACATCGAAAATTGTGTAAAGTATATTGGATTATACAACGATGTTACCGAATTACATCAGCAAAATAATCAAATAAAAACGGAAGCTATTTCGGATAAAAATCTATTAAATGTTATTCCGTTTCAAGTGTTTTTAACATCGCGACATGGAAAAATTTTAAATACTAATAAGCCTTACAAAAACAAAGAGGTTTCAGAACTTATAGGTACCTATATTTATGATTATTTTAGTTCAGATGCATTCAATACCTTAAAAAATAATATCGCGTTAGTGACTTCAGAAAAAGTTGCTAATCAGTTTGAAATCACAGAATTTGATAAGACAAATACACCATGTCATTACTCTGTGTTAATCGCTCCCGTTTTTGATGATTTGGGAGGCGTACTGTCTTTAACAATTACAATTCAGGAAAATTCAAAATCCTATAGTATAAATAAAGACAGAGAAGCTGGACAAAAATGTAAATTAATTTATCAGTCTCTCAATCCAGGTATAATTGTGGTGACTGATCATAATGGAAAAATTACCGAATGGAATACAGGAGCAGAAGCTGCTTTTGGGTATACAGAATCTGAAATACTCGGAAAACCACTAACATTTTTAATTTCAAAAACATCCAGAACTAAAAACCTCAAAGCATTTTTAAATACTAATACCATAACTGAAAATACTAAAGATGCTGATTTAATTGAATTGTATTGTTTGAGCAAATGTAAAAAAGAGTTTCCTGTTGAAGTTGCTTTTACGTGTCTGACTTACAATGGTAACAAAATTTATTGTGCCATGATGTTTGACATTACTAAACGAAAATCATTAGAAAATGAACTAAATCAACAAACAAAAGATTTAGAGTTACTGTTTTACCAATCAGCTCTTGACTTAAAAACTTTGCTTTCTTCAACAGAAAATATATTAAAACACTTAAAAAAGGATGAATTGACTAGTAATAAAAAACTAGTTGAGACTTGTGATACACTTGTCAAAAGGGAAAAATTGTTAGTTGAAAACATGACCCAGGCTTCATTAAAGACGGTGAGTAGAAATGAGACATCTCAAATCATTTTTCAGGATGTTATCAACGACATCTTACAATTACCCTCTTTAAAAATCAAACTTAAAGGAATCAATACTGTAAAACAACTTGACACTTCATCAGAATTTTATTGCAATTCAGACTTAGTGCATATGATTTTTTACAACCTTATTCACAACGCAATCACATACTCTAAAGCACCTACAATTTCTAAAATTCCTTGTATCAGTATCTCAGTTAAAACCTGTCAACATAAAGCTATAATTGAAATAAGTGATACAGGTATTGGTATACGGAAGGAAAACTTACAAAAGATCTTTGATTTATACTATCGAGTAAATCCCCTTGATGATAATACTGGTTCTGGTTTTGGTTTGTACGTTGTTAAGCGAATTGTAAATACCCTAAAAGGCGATATTCAAGTTGAAAGCAAACTTAATAAAGGCTCATCTTTCAAAATAACATTACCTAATCTTAAATAATTTTCTACCTGCTTATGAAACTTAACTTTATGCTAATTGATGATAATAAATTTGATTTATTTATTAATCGAAAAATTATTGAAAATGCTTCCTGTGATAACCGTGTTAGAACGTTTAAAAATGGCCAAAGCGCGATTAAGTTTTTAGAAATTTTCGAAAAGAAATCTAAATACCATGATACGTTTCTTCCCAACGTGATTTTATTAGACCTCAATATGCCTGAAATGAATGGATTTCAATTTCTAAAAGAATTTAAGAAACTGGAAAGAATCGTCGAGAAACCTATTAAAATTTACATGCTGTCATCCACTACAAATTTCAATGATATTATTAAGATAAAAAACGAAAAGCTTTGTGTTGGATTTATAAGTAAACCCTTAACAGTTGAAGTGCTCAATAAGATTATGAGTGAATCTAAACCCTATGTAAACCAAAATTACTATGAGACAAATGAAGTAGCTAATTTTTACTAATCAAAAATACCCTAAATCTATTATTAACCTTTAAACCTAATTATTTATGAGAATGAAATTTTACTTGTGTAATATTCTTACTATTTCGAGCTTTATTTGCGGTTACTCTCAAATTGTGAATGAGGGTTTCCTTGCAATTGACTCTTCTACAGAAGTCTATTTTGAAAATGAATATACCATAGCAGAAAATGGTATCCATAAAAATAATGGCAACCTTTATTTAAGCCATGATTTTATTAATGACGGCATTACTGTTATGCCATCGTCTGGAACCACGTATTTTAAAAGTTCAACCAATCCTTTGCTCACTATTTCAGGAGCTTCCAACGAAATGAATTTCTACAACTTAGAAATTGACATTACAGGAACGGGAGCAAAAGGTGTTGCAGTTGCTAATAATACCGGAATTATTGTTGACAGGGAATTACACTTAAAACAAGGTGATTTACGCTTGACAGGTGAGGCGCAATTAGTCCAGAATTCGCAAACTAATATGAATACTATACAAAATGGTAATCTATTGGTAGATCAACAAGGTTATGCATCTGGTTATAAATATAACTACTGGTCTTCTCCTGTCAACAGAAATGGCACGTTTTCACTTTCAGAATCTAAATTCGATGGAACTGACGCCAGCATTAATCCATTTAACCCAACACCATTATTGTTTGATTCTGGCTCACCCTATGATGGCATACCTTCTGTTGTAGATGGGTTTGGAAATGTCACTACAGCGTTGACTATTAATACACGATGGATATATAAATATTTACAGGGAACTGGTTCCTACACTGACTGGATAGGACTAGATGAATCTAGCCATGTAAATCCTGGAGAAGGTTATACTATGAAAGGCTCAAATTCTCTTGATATAGAACAAAATTACGTGTATTCTGGTGCTCCAAATAATGGTGAATACTTCATACCTATAAATGCTAATGAACAATCTTTATTAGGTAATCCATATCCATCAGCAATAGATACTGTTAGATTTTTAAATGATAATCTAACACTCTTTGATACCTTATATTTTTGGGTTGATGGAGGCTGTACAACACATGCCTTAACCGAATATTTAGGAGGTTATGCAATGCGAAACCTGACTGGTGGAATTGTACCATCAGTAGCTTCTCCAGTAATTCTTGGTACAGGTGATTCTAATAATATTGAAGCACCAGAAGCATTTGTTGAAATTGGACAAGGGTTTTTTGTGGACGCATATGGAAGTGGAATGGTTACTTTCAATAATTCCCATAGAACTTTTATTACTGAACAGTCTTTAGAGACTAGGGAAGCAGAGACACCATTAAATCAATATATTCGTATAGGATATGAAAATCCACAAGGATTTCACAGACAACTCTTATTAGGGTTTTTACCAGATTCTGATGCCGATTTAAATTACAACCCAGGGTATGATGCCGTCTTAAAGCAACATAGAGAAAATGATTTGTATTTTGTTATTGAGAATGATGAGGAAAAAAAGTATGCCATACAAGGTGTAAATAGTTTTAATGACACAATAGAAATCCCATTAGGAATTTTAATTTCAGAAGTTGGCTCCCATCGCATCTTACTGGATGAAGTTGAAAACTTTGAACATACTGTATATCTAAAAGATAATGTATTAAATAGCTTTCATAACCTTAGCAATTCTAACTTCACGGTGAATTTACCAACAGGTAATCACTTAAACCGATATTCGATTGTTTTTTCAAATCAGGAAACCTTAGCTGTCAATGATGACGCTGCTTCACATATGGATATCTTCTATAACGGTAACAAGCAAATCATAGTGAATAATATTAACCGTCTTGAAATCAAAACTATTAAAATATTCAATGTTGTAGGCCAAGAAATTTTACAACTGAATTCAAACTTAAATCATCAGGAAAGATTACAAATCCCTTTTAATAATAACCAAGGTATCTACTTAATACAAGTTGAAACCGATAACCTCAAATTAACTAAAAAACTAATAAACTACTAATTATGAAAACTTTAAACTTAAGATTAACTTTACTAACCATTGTAACATTTACATGTTTTAACTTCACAGCTTTATCACAGGTAGGTATAGGAACTGAACCAAATACATCTGCAATGTTGGATGTTAGCTCAACAGAAAAAGGAATGTTAATGCCTAGAATGACTTCTGCTCAAAGAGTCGCAATTTCTAATCCTGCCGAAGGCCTTTTGGTCTATGATACAGATGAGAATGCTCTTTATTTTTATGATGGTGGCAATTGGAAGAAATTTGTCGATGAAAATAGTACTAATGATTATTCAGGATGGGCAGATTATGTTGATGGAACTTATACTTCTGCAAGTCCTTTAGTATTAACAGCTAACACTAAAGTGACATTACCCAATGATGCAAATACCATTCGAGATGGTCAAAAGCCTGTTGATATCGCAGAATTTTATGATCCTACTACCTCTAAAATAATAGGAAGAGATGGAGATGGTTTAAATATTACGATAGAATTTAAAGTGAGACCTACGGCTAACATGAACACAAAAATAACGGTAGCCATAGATATAGGATCACCAGTTGGTGAAATATACACAAGAGATTTTATTACGTCAAAAGGAGTCGGTGTAGAACATTATTATTTGAGTTCTATTAGTGCATATACATTAAACACATGGGCAACTAATGGAGGAATAATTAAGATAGAAAGTGATAATACAGCAGAGATTTACGATATAAGATTTGTATTTACAAGAACACATAAAGCAAGATAAGCAATTTGAGAATCTAATTATAAAGCGTACAGATTAGAGACGCTTTTAAATGATAGAGATGTCATACATAACATATTAAGTAAACAGTCATCTATCATACCAAATAGGATAAAAAAACCACTCAAAGGAGTGGTTTTTTTATTGAATGTACTAAAATAACCAAACAGTTTTGATGTGGTGATTTGTTTTCTCCGGCTTAGATAAAATTAGCACCTTTATTTCACGAAAGACTTAAGGTTTGCATAGTTGTTTGTGTATTGCAAAGCAATAAGAATGATAATAATACGAATGAACATAGTTTGTTGATTTTCTAAATTCACTGAGACTAAAAAAGAATTATTAAGAATTAGTTATATATTTACTTCTATTGTAAATTTAAAGTTATGATAGTATTAGAAAGTCTCATTTTAATAGACTTATATTTGTAAGCACAGATGGTTTTGAAAAAGAGTATACATTACATCATTGTTTTATTTTGTGCCTTTTTTGTCTCGGCTCAGGAAATCCCTCCAATTGAAATCTTTTCAAATTCGGCCTATGATGCTGAAAACCAAAATTGGTCTATTTCTCAAGGTTCAAACAAGTTTATTTACGTTGCCAACAATAACGGGTTGTTAGAGTATAATGGAGCAAGATGGCAATTGTATCCTTCACCCAACAATACCATTATAAGATCTGTAAACGTTATTGATGACCTTATTTATACAGGTTGTTACATGGAATTTGGATATTGGAAGTATGATGAGTTCGGACAACTGGTTTACACATCCATATCAGAATCCATAAAACATAATCTAATCCAAGATGAACAGTTTTGGAATATAATAGCCATTGATGATTACATTCTTTTTCAGTCTTTAAATAGAATATACAGTTATAATAAAACTGATAAGTCGTTTCGCATTATTGAGTCA
>JAAEZL010000025.1:1418-12123 GCA_018222875.1 Algicola sp. | reverse complement strand
TCCAAACCCAAAAAAAAGGGTTCTTTGTGTTAAAAAATAATACACTAACACCTTGGGATATTCCTGCAAAAGATTACTTATCTGAGATTAGTGTCTATTACAGTTTAAAATTAAATGATAATCGCTTTGCTCTTGGAACAATCTCTAATGGCATTGTGTTTTTAAAAGATAATGGAGAAATAGATTATACCATCAATAAATCAAAGGGTATAAGCAATAACACAGTTCTATCGATTTATGAAGATCTTGATTATAATATTTGGCTGGGTTTAGACAATGGAATTAATTGCATCAATATAAATTCACCATTTAGGCTTTATGATGATGAAGATGGAACCTTAGGAACCATATATGCTTCTGCTATTCATGACAACATAATGTATCTGGGAACTAATCAGGGTCTTTTTTATAAAAATTATAATTCAAATCAAAAATTTAAGTCTGTTGAAGGAACTAAAGGTCAGGTTTGGTGCTTAATTAATCACGATAACACACTGTTTTGCGGACATGATGATGGTACATATCAAATTGATAAAGATAAAGCAACATTAATTTCAAATACACCAGGCACATGGATGATTAAACCCAATGGGAATGTGCTTGTTCAGGGAAGTTATAACGGTTTAAGTGTATTAGAAAAACAAAATGGACTTTGGCAATTAAAACATAAGATCAAAGGTTTTGATATTTCATCAAAATATTTCGATTTCTTTAATGACACAGAATTATTTGTCAATCATGAATATAAAGGGGTTTATAAACTGAAGTTAAATACCGATTTAACTGAAGTCATAGAACTTAGTAATGATTCTACAATTAATAAAGGACTTAATTCTTCCTTAGTGAAATATGAAAATGACATTTTATATGCATATAAAAATGGTGTTTTTAAATATAATGTCAATGATAAACGTTTTAAAAAAGATTCTATTTTAAGCCTTCTCTTTGACAAAGACTCTTACGTGTCTGGAAAATTAATTGTAGATAAACGAAATAATAGACTTTGGGGTTTTTCTGAAGATAATATAAGTTACATCGCACAAGGACAATTAAGCAATACAAAAAAGATTCATAACATATCATTACTTCATCAGGTAGCCAAAATGATGAGTGGTTATGAGAATATTTTGAATATAGAAGATGAAAAGTATTTGTTAGGGACTTCAGTAGGATACATTATTATTGATCTTGATAAAATTGAAACTAAAGACTTTAATGTGTTTATTAATTCTATTAAAAATTACGATTTAAACTTACAAAAACAACACGTAAAGCTTGATCAGTTTAAAGAGTTTGACAATGCCTTCAATAACATGGAGTTCACTTTTAGTGTTCCTTCTTACAACAAACTGAATAAGCCTGAATATAAAATGCAGTTAGAAGGTTTGTATAACCAATGGAGTGAATGGTCTGACGATGCAAACGTATTGTATAAAAATCTACCACATGGAGATTATACTTTTAATGTTAAAGCAAGAGTAGGCGGAATTGAGTCTGAAAATACATCGTCTTACGCTTTTAGCATTAAAAAACCATGGTACATAACCAACGTCATGTTATCATTTTATTTCATAGGATTTATCCTGCTGTCTATTTTAATTCACAACGTTTATAAAGCCTATTATAAGAAACAAAAACGAGAATTAATATTAAAAAATAAACGTAATTTTGAGTTAAAACAACTTGAAAATGAGCAACAATTAATGCAGCTTAAAAATGAAAAACTGAAACAAGATATCGACAATAAAAGCAGAGAACTGGCTATATCTACAATGAGTTTAATTAAAAAGAATGAATTTCTGAATAGCATTAAGGAAGAACTTAAAAAGGCTAATGAAGAAAATAATACAGAGTTAAAACCAGTTATTAAAATCATCGACAAAAATCTGAACAATACAGATGATTGGAAGTTTTTTCAGGAAGCATTCAATAATGCTGATAAAGACTTTTTAAAGAAAGTTAAATCTAAACATCCAAATCTTACACCTAATGACCTCAAATTATGTGCTTATTTAAGGCTAAATCTATCGTCTAAAGAAATAGCACCTTTATTAAATATCTCTCCACGAAGTGTTGAAGTGAAACGTTATAGACTAAGAAAAAAAATGGATTTACCACACGAATCTAGCTTAACAAATTATATTTTAGAAATATAACAACCATACACAACGCTATTTCCCCTATACATTTCCTATACATCTTGTCATTTATTTGATTTACATCGTTGTAGTTCATGTTTTATAGTCGGCTTATGTACTGTACTATTAATGTTGTTTTTTAAGAATTTAGCAAAAATCAGCTCACTTTTTTATCATGTATGTTTTTTGTTGAGGTCATTTTTGACAATTTAACAGAACTTAAAGTTAAATTTACATTGTAGTAATGTTTACATAAAGATGGGCTACTCTTTCAAGTCTTCATATTTTAAATAAACAAGCACTCAGGTTTTAACTTACAATTGTATCAAATTGATAATCAACTAAAAAAGACAATACAATGAAGAGACATGTTTTAAGATTAATTTTTCTGTTAATCACAACATCAATATTTGCTCAGGCTGCCAGAGTTTCAGTTCAGAAAAATACTGAAGGAATGAAACTTGTTGTTGATGGGAAGGATTTTATGATTAATGGAATGAATTGGGATTATGTTCCAATTGGGACTAACTATCCCTATAGTTTATGGGATCAATCTGATGATGTAATAAAAGCAGCTCTTGATGCAGAAATGGGTTTGTTGAAAAATATGGGTGTTAATGCTATTCGTGTTTACGTAGGTATACAACCAAAATGGATTCAATACATCTATGAGAATTACGGAATTTATACCATGCTCAACAATTCTTTCGGACGTTATGGTTTAACAATTGACGGCGTTTGGACTCCTGTTACCGATTATAGAGATCCAGCTACTCAAGAACTCTTATTGGGAGAAGTTACCGAAATGGCTCAAACGTATAAAGACACACCAGGTTTATTATTGTTTTTATTAGGAAATGAAAACAACTACGGGCTTTTTTGGGCAGGAGCAGAGACTGAAGATTTCCCAGATGAGGAAGATAAACAACGCGAAGTTGGAGAAAAGCGTGGACGTCCGATGTATAAGTTAATGAATGATGCTGCAATAAAAATGAAATCTATTGATTCATCACATCCTGTAGCGATTTGTAATGGCGATTTATTATTTGCTGAAATAATAGCTGAAGAATGTAAAGATGTTGATATCTATGGTACAAACATGTATAGAGGAAAGTCATTCGGTGATGCTTTTGAACGTGTTAAAAATGAACTGGATAAGCCAATTATGTTTACTGAATTTGGAGCAGATGCTTTTAATGCATTAACGAATCAGGAAGATCAAAAGATGCAGGCATTCTTTATGGTTGAAAACTGGAAGGAAATTTATCAAAATGCTGCTGGTTTAGGAAAGGCTGGGAATTCAATAGGAGGTTTTACATTTCAGTTCAGCGATGGTTGGTGGAAATTAGGGCAAACCAAAAATTTAGATGTTCATGATAATGGCGCTTCATGGTCTAATGGAGGTTATTATATGGATACTGAAAATGGTAGCAACAATATGAATGAAGAGTGGTTTGGTATCTGTGCTAAAGGTCCAAATAATGCAAGAGGTTTATATACCTTGTATCCTAGAGCTGCATATTATTCATTAAAGGAAGCACACAATTTAAACCCTTATGATGAAGGAATGACTTTAGATTTCGTTAATAATTACTTTTCAAACATCAATTTAATGGACGGTGTTTTAAGAGCAAGAGGTGATAAAGCTGCATTAGGAGGTAGTGAAAAGATTAGGCTCAGTCAACTTCGGGCAGAGTTTACAACATTCAATACTGGTGGTTCTTTAATTACAACTCCTGAAACAGCAGATCCAGATTCAAATGCTTATCCTAACCAGTTAGGGTTTGACCACATGCAATCTTATTTTATAGGTGTTGAGGGAAATCCTGCACCAAACATGAGAGCAAATGTAAATTTTAATGTTATTGGCAAAGTCGCAGAAAACCCAATTGATGAGATTTTCTATGAAAATAGAGCAAGACCTGTGACATCACTTGACAATAATAATCAACAAGTAATTGAAAGCGATATTAACAGGGTTAATGTTTATAATGCCGAGTTTGAATGGACTGGAAAAGACTTTGATGTCAGAGGATTCTACAGAACAGGTCACTATCATTGGCAGTATGAAGGAGACTTCTTTGGGTTATATCCTGAAGCAAATTACGGTCCGAATTTAGATATATATGGAGGAGAAATCTTAGGATTGGAGTTTGATGGTAAAAGGTCTTTAAACGGTTTAAAAGCTGCATTTGGTCCACAACTTTGGTGGGGAGCAAACCCAACGATGTTGTTTAAATATAGAAAGCAATTAGGGAAGTATGACGTTACTGGAATTTATCATAGAGATGTTCAGACTGAATTAGAATTTGATGAAAACGGTCAACGTATTCTAGACCTAAATCAGGTACGAAGTGGTATAATTCCTGCATGGCCAACAGAAAGAGCAACGCTTGTGGTTGAAAGAGATTTTGGAAAATTTGGCGTAATGCTAGGTGGTATTTGGGGTGGAAGCCCGTTAAATGGAAGTTCTTATCAGGACGTTAAAGATGGTCAGGTCTTTGTTGATAAAATTCAAGGAAAAGATAATTGGGGAGGTAAAGCAAAAATCACCTACGAAGGTGGAAAAATTAACTGGTATGCTCAAGGAGCTGTTATGGGACTCGTTGCAGGAGGTGGAGCTGATGCTACACAAACTTTTACAGGTTGGAGATTAAAAGATTCTGGCAGTGGAAATCAATCTAACTTTTTAACTGGGTTTACATATTCTATTGGTAACCTACAAATAGCACCAAACTTTATGTGGCAAATGCCTCTTGTAGACCCAATGCCTAACGGCGTTAATGCACCTGGTAGATTAAGAAATGTTATTGACGATCCTTTTGCTGTTCGAAATGGTAACAGAAAAACGACTGCTGGTGAACTACTATTAACATTCGATCCCACTCCGGGAACCTGGATGTACGAATGGGATAATGACAGATCAGAAGATGCAAAATTTGCAATGAATTTAGGTTTTGTATATCGTCATCTTCCAACAACGATGGATGCACATATCGGTTTCCAGGCAGATCGTACCTTCTTTGCATTTCCAAATTCAGCACCTGCAGAAGATTTATGGGAAGTGCATTCCAGAATGGTTTCTAAAGTTTCTCCAGAACTAGGAATTATTGGTAATTTCTATTATGGTAATGGTCAAGGTAATGGTGATAGCGATAGGTTAATCAGACGTTTTGGAGGTGATATAAGAATGATTTACAAAAAATGGAAATTTCAATACACCCAAAAAATTAATGATTGGGGACCATTTGATTATCACAGAGATTTTAACCTTACATTTCCTATGCAAGTCATGTTAGATATATCTACATCATTAGGGAAACCAGACTGGTTTATTTTGCCAAATACCCAAATTGGGATTAGAGGAACATGGAGATCACTCAATGAGTTTTCACCTCGATATTCTCCTTTACAAGCTCCTGAGTTTGGAGTACCTCCAATCAGTCCAGTCGGATTTCCAAATGGTTCTGAGTGGGAAATAAGAACATACGTACACATTAATATTGGAAAATAAAAAATAGAAAAATGAAAAATATTAAGTTTTTTAATTCAAAAACAACACTTCTTTTAAGCCTTATTTTATTGGCTATGGTCGGTTGTGAAAGAGATTTATCAGATGATGCAGTTCCAGCCACATTCTCTACAATTGGAGATGTGTTTACAGATAATTTTGTGGGTATGGGAACAGACTTTTATTTGCCTTTTGCCGATTCGAAACAAGATGCCTTTTCCGTAGATAATCAGGTAGGTTTTGAAAGTTCAGCGTCATATCGCGTAGATGTACCAAATGCAGATAATCCAGATGGTAACTACGCTGGTGCGATTTTAAGAGTCGATGGTGCAGGAAGAGATTTATCAGGCTATGATGCATTAACCTTTTATGCTAAAGCTTCACAAGGTGTTAATCTTGGAGAAGTTGGATTTGGTTTAGATTTCTTAGAAGATAAATATCAGGTAACAGCAAGTGGTTTAAGTATAGGAACCAATTGGACAAAATATACAATCCCAATTCCAGATGCTTCAGTGCTAGTAGAGGAAAGAGGTGTGTTTTGGTATTCCACTGGAACTCAAAACACAGGTGGTTCAGGATATACGGTCTGGTTTGACGAAATTAAATTTGAGAGACTTGGTACTGTTGCTCAACCGAGACCTAAGATTTTAAATGGTCAAGATCAGTTTTTAGAAACATTTAATGGCTCAGTTTTACCAATTGGAGGACTAACACAAACGTTTAATTTAGCTTCAGGTATAGACCAAACTGTTGCTGCTGCACCAGCATACTTTACATTTTCATCTTCTAATACTAATGTAGCAACAGTAAGCGAATCAGGAATTGTTAATGTGGTAGGACCTAGTCCTATTGATCCGGATACAGGTGAATTTATTCCAACCGTAATTACTGCTACTTTAGATGGCGTTGTTGCTGAAGGTTCATTAACATTAGTGTCCTTAGGCCCTTTTACTGAAGCTCCTGTACCAACGCAATCGCCTGAGAATGTAATTTCACTTTTTAGTGATGCGTATACTAACGTTCCTGTAGATTATTACAATGGTTTTTTTAATGGTGATGGTCAAACGACTCAGGGAGGCGCACCTCCAACAAACGTAGGAGGAGGAGAAGTGATAAATTATACTAATTTAAATTTTGTTGGCATAGGAACATTCTTAGATGTGCAACCAATTGATGCGACTCAAATGACGCATTTACATGTCGATATAAATGTACAAGAAGCAATTGATCCAGGGGATTTTATTAGATTACAAATTCTTAATGGTGTTCAAACTACAAATGAAATTTCCGGATCTAGAATAATAAACAGTGCAGAATTAAGCCAAAACGAATGGCGAAGTTTTGACATACCTCTAGGTGAGTTTACAGGTTTATCAGCAAGAGATGCGCTCGGACTTTTATTCTTTATTTCAGATTCTACCATCTCAAATATATATGTAGATAACATCTATTATTACAAAGAAGTTGTTGACCCTACACCTAACGTTGATGATTCAGGAGCAACACAAGTAGAATTACCAATAGGTTTTGAATCCAGTTTGACATACAATTTCGTAGGTTTTGAAGGTGCAGATACAGCTGTAGAAGCAAATCCTGATCAAAGTGGTATCAATCCAACAGCAACAGTAATGAGAACCACAAAAACTGTTGGAGCACAATTTTTTGCCGGAACAGCTCTAGAATTAGATGCTCAGGTAGATTTTTCTACTTCTCAAAAATTCAGAATGAAAGTTTGGTCTCCAAAAGCAGGAATACCTATCAAAGTTAGATTTGAGAATGCAGGGAATACGATTGGGATTGAATTAGACTCGAATACAACAACCATGAATGAATGGGAGGAATTAGAGTGGGACTTCAGTGAATTAAATACATCAGCCAGTTATGTTAGAATTGTTGTCTTTTTTGAATTTATACCTGGAACTCCTGGAGATGGAAGTACTTATTATTTTGATGATTTAAAAATATTGGAATAATAATTAATTGCGAATTAGAGAAATAATTAAAAAATATAATTATGAAAAAAATATCAATTATTAAATATTCATTCATATTGGGAGTAGTTTTTGTTTTGGTGGGTTGTTCCACAGACGAAAATCAAACAGTGACTACTTTTGATAATTTGATTGAAGCAGATGAATTCAATACAGCATCTCCTGAAGCTCCAAATCCGGATATGTGGAATTACGACATAGGAAATGGTGCTGAACAAGGGATTCCAGGTTGGGGAAATAATGAATTACAGTATTATACTGACCGTCCAGAAAATGTAATTGTTGAAGATGGGATGTTGAAGATTACAGCCAGACAAGAATCCTTTATGGGATCTGGATACACATCAGCCAGGTTGCAAACCAAAGATAAATTTGAAAAAAAATATGGTCGCTTTGAAGCAAGAATTAAATTGCCTTGGAGCCAAGGTTTATGGCCTGCGTTTTGGATGCTCGGACAAAATTCTGACGAAGTTGTATGGCCACAATGTGGTGAAATAGACATCATGGAAAACAGAGGTCAGGAACCAACCATTATGAATGGAACAGTTCATGGACCAGGTTATTCTGCAGGCGAAGCCATTTCTAAAGCGTATGAATTAAGTGGAGATCGTTTTGATACAGGCTTCCATATTTTTGGTATAGAATGGAGTGAAAATTATATCAATTTCTATGTTGATGATGTTTTGTATAATCAAATAACACCTGATGACGTGCCAGGCGAATGGGTATTTGATCAGCCTTTTTATATCATAATGAACGTTGCTGTTGGAGGCAATTATGTTGGTTCTCCAAACGAAAACTCTGTGTTTCCACAAACCATGTACGTAGATTACGTAAGAATTTACGAATAATTAAATTCAACTCCTAAATTAAAGGTCGGGCACTTACTCGACCTTTTTCAACATAAAAATTTAGTTCCAAAACTTAGCCTAATGAAAAGTACCGAATTAGGTTAATAATCACAAACCTATTACATAAAATGAAAAACAATACAGTTGAAAATCACAATACAAACGCTTCAATGGAAAATGTCCTGATTGATAACGAAAAGTATTTTAAGATATCAAATAGCGATGACATGCGACCATTTTTTATGAGTATTGTGAGTGACTCAAATCATTGGATGTTTATATCCAGTAATGGTGGTTTAACAGCTGGTAGAAAAAATAGTGAATATTCATTCTTTCCCTATTATACAGATGATAAGATTACTGAATCTTCTGAAATTACTGGAAGCAAATCAATTTTTCTTATCAATGGTCAACAGGTTTGGGAACCATTTTCAATTCGTCAGGAAGGAGTTTATCAAATCACGAGAAATCTCTACAAAAATGTCTATGGTAACAAAGTTATTTTTGAAGAAGTTAATCATGACTTAAATCTAACATTCAGATACCAATGGAACTCAAGTAACGAATTTGGTTTCGTAAAAAAATCGACGTTACTCAACCATTCTGAATCCGTCATGAACATTTCTATTCTGGATGGGTTTCAAAATATTTTACCTTATGGAGTTCCTTCCGATACACAAACACGAGTTAGTAACCTTGTAGACGCATACAAGAAAAGCGAATTAGAAAAAGAATCTGGTCTTGGTATTTATGCATTGAGTGCTATCATTGTCGATAAAGCAGAACCAAGTGAAGCGCTAAAAGCTAATTTTGCATGGTCGTTAGGTTTTGAGAACCCGAAATATTTATTGTCTTCTCTTCAGCTTAAAAATTTTAGACATAAAAAAACCATTCACGAAGAAGTCGATGTAAGAGCTGAAAAAGGTGCTTATTTTGTTCAGGCAGATCTCCACCTACAACCAAATGACAATAAGAAATGGATGCTCATAGGAAACGTGAATCAGGATCATGTGTCTGTCGCTCAAATAAAACATAGAATAAAAAATGATAAGAATCTTGCTAACAACGTACAAGCTGATATTGACAATGGAACTAAACGATTAATTCAACTTAACGCCTCGGCTGATGCACTTCAGCTTACAGCAGATACACAAAGAGATACAAGACATTTTGCTAACACGCTTTTTAATATTATGCGTGGCGGAATTTTTGATGATAATTATCAAATTGAAAAGTGGGACTTTACTAATTATTTGTCTAATGCCAATAAAAAAGTGTTCTCTAATAGAGCTGATGTTTTAAAAGCATTACCTGACGTGTTTTCTTTGAGCTATATCAGACAGTTGGCCTATCAAAGTGAGGATAAAAATTTCCGCAGACTTTGCATTGAATATATGCCTCTTAAATTTAGTAGAAGACATGGTGATCCTAGTCGTCCATGGAATAAGTTTTCTATAAATACAAGAAGTGAAATCGACGGATCTAAGATTCTGGACTATGAAGGAAACTGGAGAGATATTTTTCAAAATTGGGAAGCGCTGGCACATGCCTATCCTAAGTTTATTGAAAACATGATTCATAAATTTTTGAATGCAACAACTTTTGATGGATATAATCCTTATCGCGTAACTAAAGGAGGTTTTGACTGGGAAACAATTGAGCCAGACGATCCTTGGTCTTACATAGGATATTGGGGAGATCACCAAATTATTTACTTATTAAAATTTTTAGAATTCATTGAGAACCATAATCCTGGTAAGCTTGAAAGTTATTTTGCTGAAGATTTATTTGTTTATGCCAATGTGCCTTATAAAATAAAAACGTATCAAGAAACCCTTAAAAATCCTAAAGATACCATTGATTTTGACGAAGAATTAGATGCGAAAATTCGCACAAAACGTGCTGAATTAGGTGCTGATGGTGCTTTGCTTAGAGATCAGAATCAATTCATATATAAAGTCAATTTTGTCGAAAAAATAGTAGCAACTGTCTTGGCAAAAGTGTCTAATTTTATACCAGAGGCTGGTATTTGGTTAAATACACAACGTCCAGAATGGAACGATGCTAATAATGCATTGGTCGGAAACGGTGTGTCGATGGTAACGCTGAGTTATTTGAGACGTTTTTTAAGTTTCTTTGACAAGGTTGTTTCAAATTCTCACACAGAAACCACTCAAATTTCTGAAGAACTCCTAGTTTTTTTCAAACAGGTAT
>JAAEZL010000025.1:0-1408 GCA_018222875.1 Algicola sp. | reverse complement strand
GGTATTAGAAACATTAAAGACCAATCAACATCTATTATCTGGTTCATTTTCTAATAGAGATAGAAAAACAGTTCTTGATGGTTTGGCCGAAGCTGGTAGTCTGTTTAGAACAACTATTTATTCCAATTCATTTACAGGCAAAAAAGCTACTATTTCGATTGAAGAATTAAAAGAATTTACAGAACTAACTCAGAACTATTTAGAGCATACCATTACAGCTAATAAGCGATCAGATAATTTGTATCATGCTTATAACTTGATGACGGTCGAAAACAGCTCAGAGATTTCTATTTCGCATCTGGATGAAATGCTCGAAGGTCAAGTCGCTGTTTTAAGTTCTGGTTATTTAAAAGCATCAGAAGTCTTAAACGTTCTTGATGCTATGAAGAAAAGTAAATTATTCAGAGAAGATCAATACAGTTATTTGTTATATCCAAATAAAGAACTTCCTCGCTTTGTGGTAAAAAATACAATACCTGAAAAGGCTGTTGAAAAATCAAAGTTATTACAGGAATTACTCAAGGAAGGGAATACGCAAATCATAACAAAAGATATCAACGGAACTCACCATTTCAATGGAAATTTCAATAATGTAAACAGTCTAAAATCAGCATTATCGACTTTAAAAAACACAAAGTACGCATCACTTGTTCAACAGGAAGAATCGTTGTTACTACAAACGTTTGAAGAGGTTTTTAATCACAAAGCTTTTACTGGGCGTTCAGGAACATTCTATGGCTATGAAGGTCTCGGATCCATATACTGGCACATGGTCTCTAAATTACAACTAGCAGTATTAGAATGTTGTTTAAGTGCTATAAACACAAATGAAAGTGATGATATCGTTGGTCGATTACTTGAGCATTATTACGAAATAAATGAAGGTATAGGTGTTCATAAATCGCCAAAGTTATATGGTGCATTTCCAACAGATCCATATTCGCATACACCGGAAGGTAAAGGCGCGCAACAGCCTGGTATGACAGGTCAGGTCAAAGAAGACATTTTATCACGTATTGGTGAATTAGGTGTTTTTGTTGATGAAGGCCAAATGATGTTTCATCCTTGCTTGTTAAGAAAGGATGAATTTTTGGAAGATAAAAAGACTTTCGATTATATAGACGTTAATAAAAACTTGAAGCATATAGAATTGGATTCAGGGTCTCTTGCATTTACCTATTGTCAAATTCCTGTCATTTATAAAATGTCTGGCGATAATAAGGTTGAAGTTATTTATAAAGACAATTCAGTTAGAAATTTTAATGAT
Source organism: Algicola sp. (assembly GCA_018222875.1). Taxonomy (GTDB): domain Bacteria; phylum Bacteroidota; class Bacteroidia; order Flavobacteriales; family Flavobacteriaceae; genus Psychroserpens. The sequence continues at coordinate 141 of JAAEZL010000025.1, read as the reverse complement.
CTAACCCTTGATAAAGAAACGAGTAATGATGTGTTTAATCGTTCAGGTTTAATCGAAAAAATAGTTGTTTCAATTCATAATTCGATACTAAAATAAAAAGGTATGACAACAAAAGTAAACATATTGCTTGTAGCTATAGTT
>JAAEZL010000229.1 GCA_018222875.1 Algicola sp. | reverse complement strand
TTCTTTTTGCTAACTTAGTTCCTGCCAACGCAACTAGCCATTACACGAACACGTTGGCAATAATTAAATAAAACGTCATTGTCATTTACCACACTTATTTATAATATCTACGTAGTTCTACGTATAGTATATTACTTCTTTTATTTATAATTTAGATGTGGCAAGATTTATCAAAACAAAGACAGAAATTATATGAAATTCACATATTTTAAGTTTAAAAATTTTAAAGGTATTGGTGAGCAACGATTGGATCTTACAAAATCTGCAAACTCAAATATATTCACATTAGTTGGTTTGAATGAAAGTGGGAAAACTACGATTCTCGAAGCAATAAACTTCTTCTCTCACAAACCAGAGTCATTAGATGTTTTAGAACTTGATAGCTATAGTGTCGATGACATTCACAATTTAATACCAATAAATAAACGAGATAACTTTAATGATATTATTAGTATCGAAGTTGGTTTGGAATTATCTGACGATGATATTGTAGATGTAAAAAAAGAAATATCTAAGAAGAGTGAAATAAAAGTAACAGAATGTTCAAGAAAATTTACATATACGCAAGTTTATCATTTCAAAAACTCAGTACATGAACCTGATAAAAATCAAAACTTATGGACTTTTTATGCAAAAGGTAAAAAAAAGAGAGCGAAAAAAATCAGACCTTTAACTAATACTGAAAATATACCAGCACATAGTGTTGTTAAAAATAAAATCCCAAGTATTTTATATTTTCCTAATTTCCTATTCGAATTTCCAGAACGAATTTATCTTAATGAAACCACAGAAAATCCAAAGCATCAATTTTATCAAAAAATAATACAAGACGTACTAGATTCTCTAAATAATGATACCAATATTAAAGATCATATTATTGAAAGGGTAAAATCTTCTGAAAAGAATGATAAACGTAACTTAGATAGTCTGATTGGTAAAATGGAAAAGAAAATGACGGACGTTATTTTCAATTCTTGGAATGATATATTTAATAAAAATATAAATCAAAAGGAAATAGTACTGAAACCTGATGAAGATGATAATGGCATTTTTATTGAATTTAGCATTAAAGATGATGTAGATACATATTTAATAAGTGAGAGGTCATTAGGCTTTCGTTGGTTTTTCGTTTACATTTTATTAACTCAGTTTAGAAAATTCAGGAAAAGCTATAATGATGCTTTCTTTCTATTTGATGAACCAGCTTCAAACCTGCATCCTGCTGCTCAATCAGAATTATTAAAGAGTTTTGAGAACTTACCAAATGTTATTTATACAACGCATAGTCACTACTTGATAAATCCGAAATGGTTAGAAAGCACTTATGTCGTTAGAAATAGAGGTATTGACTACGACAATGAGGCAGAATACGTGGCGAGTAATACTGATGTAACTGTAATGAAATACAGAGAATTTGCAAGTAAATTTCCAAGTCAAACTAGTTATTTTCAACCTATTTTAGAGATATTAGAATATCAGCCTGCAAATCTGGAACTGGTTCCAAAAATTATTTTAACAGAAGGGAAATATGATTTCTATACTTTTTCATACTATCAAAAAACAATAAAAAATTATAAAATTCCTCTGAATTTCGTTCCTGGAACAAGCGCAAGCAATTTGGAAAATCTAATTAGTTTGTATTTAGGTTGGGGAAAAAAATTCGTTGTGCTTTTAGATTCAGATGAAGCTGGTAAAAAAGAAAAAAAGAGATATATTGAATTATTTGGACCGTATGTTGAAGACATAATTTTCACATATGAAGACATCAATGAAAAATGGGTGAAATTTAAAACTGAAAATCTTTTTACCAAAAAAGATCAATTAAATATTCAAACCGAAAATTATCCAACTGAAACGAAATTAAAAAAGAAAATATTTAATAGATCTCTTCAAGAAAATTTCGTTTCGAATAAATCAATTAAATTGGAAAAGACTACACACGATAATTTTTTATTGGTACTTAATTACATAAAATCTAAGCTTAAATAACTATTGCCAACACCGTGTATAACTAATTGCTCGTTCTGTGTGTACTCGGAAAATTCTCCGAATTTTCCTCTGGTTCGTTTTCTTTTACTAAATTAGTTCTAGCCAACGCAACTAGCCATACACAAATACGTTGTGCTTCATTATGACCAACCATTAACTAATGATAAAATTCTTTAGAAAAATTCGTCAAAAGATGCTGACTGAAAACAAGTTCAGTAAATATCTATTATACGCAGTTGGAGAAATTGTACTTGTTGTAATTGGAATTTTGATTGCATTACAGATTAATAACTGGAATCAAAGCATTCAGAATAGTAAGCAAGAAAAGCAAATCTTAACTCAGCTTTTAGAAGAATACAAAAGCAATTTAAATCAAATTGATAGTAAAATATTTATACGTAATGAAATTTTAGCATCATCCATCAAATTATTAAATTATAGAAATACAAAAAGTCCATCAATTAATATTGACAGTCTTGATAGACATATTTCAAGAACAATTACTCGGCCGACCTTTGACCCTGAATTGAGTGTAAGCAATGAATTAACGAATTCTGGAAAGCTCTACCTACTTTCTAACTCTGAAATCCGAAAAAATATTTCTGCTTTTCCCAGCTCTTTAAGCGAATTAAAAGAAGAAGAAATCATCACGGTAAATTTGGTAGAAGAAAGGTTTTATCCTTTTTTGATTGAACATTACCAAATTGGACGATTGAATATAGAGTTTCTTGATGACGAAAAGTTTAGAGAGAAAGTTTCCCAAATAACTTTTAGCAAAGAGAAATCACTTAAGGAGTTATTTAAACCGAGTGACCCAACAGAATTATTACAACATCCCGACTTTGAAGATTATCTTAGTAGTATAATTGTGAATACTACTTATACGAATGACCAATCAATTGGTGTAAAGTATAAAATTGAAAAAATTATCGATTTAATAAATAAAGAACTCAAAAAATAACGAAAGCACAACAACGTGTAAGCGCAATAACTACTGAATTCCCTATCGGAA
>JAAEZL010000228.1:1764-3011 GCA_018222875.1 Algicola sp. | reverse complement strand
CAGTAATCCTATTACTGTGACCTGTGGTTTCGACGTCAATAATGGTATACATTAGATTTAAATAGTTATTTTTTGTTTTTTAATAAGCTGCATTTGCAACCCGTTTGGAGAAAGAGAACTCAAAGAAACTAATTTAAAAAATTATTGTAGCGAATGCTCAACCATATAGAGAAAAAGTGAACTTGGCTGCAAACCTCTGGTGAGTTTATGAATTTGTTTTTTATAACCCTCGATTTTCATAAACAAAGCTCTTTTATTTTTAGGATTCAAGCCATCCTTGAATTGATTCATTTCATCTATTCGGCTTTCTAAAGATACAATATTGAACAATCGTTTATGTTCGTCTAAACTCAAGTGTGGTTGTCCTTGGGTTTTTAATAAATTAGAATAGTATTTGGTGTACTGCATTTTACAAAGTTATGAGCTGTTGATAAAAATGCTTGCTTAGGTTTGTAGTAAAAAGGATTAAATTTCTACTTTGAACCATTGTCGAACCATTGTCGAACCATTGTCGAACCATTGTCGAACCATTGCCGAACCATTGTTTTTGATAACATTTGTAATCGAAATGAGTACAACTGTATTCAAAATGGAAAGGATTCGAAGTTAATTTTCGTAATAGAAATTAATGTTGAATTGTTGAACATAAACAATGAAATATAAGAGAACAAACCGTTATGGGATAAAACAATTGTTCAACATTCATTCAACATGTTGTTTTTTGGTATGTCGACCTTTTGTTGAATTGAAGTTGCTTTCATCAAAGTAAGTGTGATGCTTAAATGAAAGCAACAATTCAACAATTCAACACTATAACTGTATAAATTTGTCTTTTACAAAAGTGAAATAGCGTCCCTTGAAATTTGATTTGCTGATACTATGCTTGTTATCCAACTGATGAGAGGTTATATAGTACTTATTATAGGAACCATTTTTACTTTCTAAATTGAAGTGTTTTTTCAGAACATCGGATATTTGAAATGTAGAAGCTCTTATGTTATTTGAAGATAGCTTTTCTAATAAATCACCAGAAGTGTATTTAAGAACATCAATTTCAAATTTGACAAAGTCATCAATCAAGATTTGCTCAATTTCTTTATGTAGAAACGTCCTGTTTCCATGAACCAATCGTGATAAAGCTTCAGTGAAAATTTGTGATTTGGTAAACCACATTCTGCTTTGTCTTTTAGATTAAATTTGTCGTTTATTGATAAAAAACATGAAATGGGGTAGTTCTTGCTTTAATT
>JAAEZL010000228.1:0-1754 GCA_018222875.1 Algicola sp. | reverse complement strand
CTTTAATTCTTGTAATAAATCAGGTTTCTCATTTTCATCAGATATCGAATTGATTTGTAACACCCAATACCGAATTTCATCTTTATCAACTTGTATGAAATTAGTTTCATTATTGGAACAAAGTATAAACTTTCCATAGAAAAAGGATTCTGATTTATCGACGCCTTTTGATTCGGTTTTATAAGATGAAGCTGTTGATAGATTTTTGATGCGCTCACTATCTTCTCTTTTGTCTAATAATACTTCATCTACTGCTACAATAAGTTTGGAAGACCAGTCAGAGTTAAAGCGACTTCTAAAATCCTCGTTTTTGTTTATGGTCATGTTGCCTTGAAAAATTAATTTCAGCCAATTTAGAAAGGTTGTTTTTCCAGTTTTTCTTTCCTCGCTTACCAAACATAAAATAGGTAAAATCTGAGTTGGATTCTGCCAAAGTATCGTGAGATAATCCAAACCTAAGCTATACTGTACACCGAATATGTGTTTTAAAAAAGTCTTCGTGACTTCAAAATCACCAGCTTTTAAGTCTAAATTAATTGATTCATATTCATTATAAAAACCATCAATAGTTTGCTGATAATTTTGATGGGAAGGAATTAAACAAAACCCATCATATCGTTCAACATCATCAAGTGCATCTTTGCCCTCATCTGTAATAATTTCACTCTTACGCCATTTCAATAAAGTATTGATTTTATCACCACTATGTAATGGGCGTTGTGCTTTCTTATAATAGTCGGTTCCAATTCTAATGTACTCTCCCATATTAATACAGTTTTGTTTTTAGAAATGCGAAATTTGGTTCTTCAGACGGTTTAATACTAAAAATGACAGTAACATCGGTTATTTCTGGGTCTTCTTTACGTATTTGTTTTAGTGCTGTCAAGACTTCATTAATAATTAAAGCTCTGTTTGCGGTTTTTGCTGCTGAGTTCATAGGCTATTTTAAAGGAGTTAGTGATGCAATTAATTCTGAGCGCTTGTAATAGCGCCGATTGGAAATGCCATAAGCCTTAACTTTTCCTTTATTTGTCCATGCCCAAAGGGTACTTGAGTCAATCTTTAGAAGCTCACAGGCTTCTGTTCTTGTGAGTAGTTCGGTTTGATCTTCTTTGTTAAGTAGTTTTCGACTTAGGTCGTCGAGCTGGGATTTGACACCATTATTGATAAGTGATGTAAGTTCATTCAAGGTCACACCTTGTAGGATAATTGATTCTTTTTGCATTCATTATTGTTTTGGGTTAATAATGATGCGAATCAACGGCAGTACTTTTAGTACTTCAAAAAGTACTGAGTACTAATTTTTATATCGCTCTAAACCAGCTCTTTGATAAAAGCTGTCGACAACATGGATATTCTTAATCTTACAATATTCTATAATTATAAGAGCTTTATCGTGCCTTTTGTTAAAGATGTTTTTTTGATAGTTATCTGAACTGTCATAGCTATTAAGTACATACTTTTCTGACTTAGGAAGTCTTATTTTTTCAGCGATTTCTCGTGAGGACAACTCCAAATAATTATCAATCTCCCCGTTTGCAAATTCAATTCCTACTTTGAACCAAGTTTTCATGAGAAGCTTATTGTACTTAATAGTTTCATCCTCAATAACCTTATCACTAATATTTGCCAAAGTAGGTTCTGAGTAACCTGTAGGTTCAATTTCAGTAATTTTTACATCTTTATAGGTTGGCAGTTTTTCTGGAAGTAAAGACTCTATGAATGCAGTCAAGGATTCTATCTTATTTATGATG
>JAAEZL010000227.1:2015-3012 GCA_018222875.1 Algicola sp. | reverse complement strand
GATAATATACGCTCGCTCGATTGGAAAGAACACATCCGAATGCGACCTGGTATGTATATCGGAAAATTAGGTGATGGTTCATCTCCAGATGATGGTATTTATATTTTGCTCAAAGAAGTTTTAGATAATTCCATTGATGAATACGTCATGGGAGCAGGTAAAACCATTGATATCTCTATTCAGGGTAATAAGGTAATTGTTAGAGACTACGGACGAGGAATTCCTCTTGGAAAAGTTGTTGATGTGGTCTCCAAAATGAATACTGGTGGAAAATACGATTCCCGAGCTTTTAAAAAATCAGTCGGATTAAATGGTGTTGGTACCAAAGCTGTAAACGCTTTATCTAATTATTTTAGAGTTGAATCTACTCGTGACGGGAAATCGGCTTCCGCTGAGTTTGAACAGGGAAACCTTACAAATGAAGATTTACTTGATGATACCTCCAGAAGAAAAGGAACTAAAGTGTCTTTCGTTCCTGATGAAACGATTTTCAAGAATTATAAATACCGTAATGAGTATGTGGCAAAAATGCTCAAAAATTACGTGTATCTCAATCCTGGCTTAACCATTGTTTTTAATGGTGAAAAGTATTATAGTGAAAACGGACTTAAAGATTTGTTATCCGATAACATCAATGATACAGATCGACTTTATCATATTATCCATTTAAAAGGTGATGATATTGAAGTCGCTTTAACACATAGCAAAACCCAGTACAGTGAAGAATACCATAGTTTTGTTAATGGTCAGAACACCACACAAGGCGGTACGCATTTGGCTGCGTTTCGTGAAGCTCTTGTGAAAACAATTCGTGAGTTTTTTGGTAAAAATTATGAAGCGTCAGATATTAGAAAATCGGTAGTTGCTGCCATTTCCATAAAAGTCATGGAACCTGTTTTTGAAAGTCAGACCAAAACGAAATTAGGTTCTACAGATATGGGAGGCGATTTGCCAACGGTAAGAACCTACATAAACGATTTTATGAAGACTTATCTGG
>JAAEZL010000227.1:0-2005 GCA_018222875.1 Algicola sp. | reverse complement strand
GCATAAGAATCCGGAAGCAGCTGAAAAAATCCAACGAAAAATTCTTCAAGCCGAACGCGAACGAAAGGAGCTTTCAGGAATTAGAAAATTAGCAAAGGACAGAGCTAAAAAAGCGAATCTTCACAATAAAAAACTACGGGATTGTCGTGTGCATTTTGGTGATACTAAAAATGAACGAAATCTGGAAACCACCTTATTCATTACTGAGGGAGATTCGGCTTCAGGAAGTATCACAAAATCAAGAGATGTAAATACTCAGGCTGTTTTCAGTTTAAAAGGAAAGCCTCTGAATTCATATGGGTTGAGTAAAAAAATAGTTTATGAAAATGAAGAATTTAACTTACTTCAGGCCGCTTTAAACATAGAGGAATCTCTGGAAGATTTACGCTACAATAACATTGTGATTGCAACAGATGCTGATGTCGATGGAATGCATATCAGGCTATTATTAATAACATTCTTTTTGCAATTTTTTCCGGAAGTGATTAAAGAAGGACATTTGTATATTTTGCAAACGCCTTTGTTCAGAGTTCGCAATAAAAAAGAAACCATTTATTGTTATTCTGAAGAAGAACGTCGTGATGCGATTGAAAAACTAAAACCAAAACCAGAAATCACACGATTTAAAGGGCTTGGTGAAATTTCGCCAGATGAATTTGTACATTTTATTGGTGAAGATATACGCTTAGATCCTGTAATGTTAGATAAAGACATGTCTATTGAGGAACTCTTGTCTTTTTACATGGGAAAAAATACACCAACACGACAAGAGTTTATCATTGAAAACTTAAAAGTTGAATTAGATTTGATTGAAGATAATTGATATAATGAATAAATGTAATCAAATCATAGTATTAATTTTATGTTGTTGCCTCTCTGTAACAGGTTATACTCAAAGCAAAAGCTTTAAAAAAGGAAAAGTAAAAGCTAGTAACTATTTCGAGAAAATAGCCTTTGAATTTGAAAAAAATAAGATAATTATTCCTGTTGATATTGAAGGAACAACGTACCGCTTTTTATTAGACACAGGTGCACCAAATATCATTTCTAAAGAAGTTTATGAGGCTATTCAACCAAAACATATTGTAAGCGTATCTACAAATGATGCAAATGAAATAAGTCAAAAATTAAATATTGTGTCTATTGAAAGTATAAAACTCGGTTCTATTGAGTTTACTAATTTTTCTGCTTTGGTTTTTGATCTTAACGGTAGCGATATTTTTAAATGTTTTAATATAGACGGATTTATTGGAAGTAATATGTTGCGCCATTCTGTGATACAAATCGATGCGAAGCAACATCGTTTGATCTTAACCGATAATGTAAATCGACTGGTATTAGATAAAAAACAATCTGAAAAAATTAAGTTAGTCGGTAACCAAAGTAGTCCATATATTTGGATTGATTTAAAAGGCGAAGAGAACGGGAGAGAAATGATTTTAATCGATACTGGTATGGGTAGCCTTTATGATTTATCAGAAGATAATTACAAGGTCTTCAAAAAAAAGAAAATCTACAATGAAATTGGAGTCAGTGATGGAGCGTCTTCGTTGAGTCTGTTTGGAGAAGTACCTGTAAACAGCCAAACAAGAGTTCATTTGCCTAAATTAATAATTAATAATTTTGAGATTAATGATGCCATAACACATACAACAAAAGACGATCATTCAAAAATGGGAGCAGAGTTGTTAAACTATGGCATAATGACTATCGATTACAGGAAAAAACGATTCTATTTTAATCCGCATAAAGATTCCCTTAATCTGAAAGGAGATTTTGGTTTTACAAAAACATTAAAAGACAACACTATAGTCATAGGATATGTTTGGGACGAGGATTTAAAAACTAAAATCAGCTATGGCGATCAAATCCTTGAAGTTAACGGAGAAGAGGTCAATTCGGTTTACTTATGTGATTACCTGACTAAAAAATCCATGTTAAAGACATTTGAAGCAATTAGTTTAAAGGTCAAAACTAAAAATGGCACTATTTTAGACTTAGAAAT
>JAAEZL010000024.1:28681-34270 GCA_018222875.1 Algicola sp. | reverse complement strand
GCACGACCACGTAACTGTCTGTCAACACGACGTGAATCATGACGCTCTGTACCAATAATAGCTAAACCACCAGCTTCTTTTACAGCATCAGATAATTTAATATCTGTACCACGACCAGCCATGTTTGTTGCAATGGTTACCTGTCCTGGTTGTCCAGCTTCAGCAACAATATCTGCTTCTTTTTTATGTAATTTCGCATTCAATACGTTATGTGGCACTTTGCGAATACTTAACATTTTACCGAGTAATTCTGAAATTTCTACAGAAGTAGTACCAATCAAAATCGGTCGGCCAGCCTGAGATAGTTTAGTTACCTCATCAATAACAGCATTGTATTTTTCACGCTTTGTTTTATACACTAAATCTTGTCGGTCATCACGAGCAATAGGTTTGTTCGTTGGAATTTCAACCACATCTAATTTATAGATTTCCCAGAATTCTCCAGCTTCTGTGACTGCAGTACCTGTCATACCAGATAATTTGCGGTACATTCTAAAGTAATTCTGAAGGGTTACCGTTGCGAACGTCTGGGTTGCATCTTCAATTTTTACATTTTCTTTAGCTTCAATCGCCTGGTGTAATCCATCGCTATAACGACGACCATCCATGATACGGCCCGTTTGCTCATCGACAATCATAACTTTATTGTCCATCACAACATACTGAATATCTTTTTCGAATAATGCGTAAGCTTTTAATAATTGATTAAGTGTATGAATACGTTCAGATTTAATTCCGAATTCTCTGAATAGCTCTTCTTTTTCTGCAGCTTCGTCTTCTTTAGACAAGCCTTTTGCTTCAATTTTAGAGATTTCCATACCAATTTCTGGCATCACGAAGAAATCTGGATTGTCTTTACCGGATAAGTATTCAACACCTTTATCTGTTAATTCGACCTGATTATTTTTTTCCTCGATAACATAATAGAGTTCAGCATCAACTTTAGGCATTTCTCTGTTATTATCTTGCATGTAGAAGTTTTCAGTCTTCTGAAGCAATGCTTTTATACCGTCTTCACTTAAGAATTTGATTAAGGCTTTATTTTTCGGAATACCTCTGTAAGCTCTTAATAAAAGGAAGCCACCTTCTTTAGTATCGCCTTGGGCAATTAATTTTTTGGCTTCAGCTAAAACACCAACTAATTCTTTTCTTTGAATACTTGCTATGTCTTCAACCTTAGGTTTTAACTCTGTAAATTCATGACGATCACCTTGCGGAATTGGTCCTGAAATGATTAATGGCGTACGAGCATCATCAACTAATACTGAATCGACCTCATCGACGATGGCAAAGTGATGCGGACGTTGAACCAGATCATCTGGTGAATGTGCCATATTATCTCTCAGGTAGTCAAAACCGAATTCATTATTGGTTCCGTAGGTAATATCTGCTCTATACGCTTTACGTCTTGCTTCAGAATTTGGCTGATGGTAATCAATACAATCGACACTTAAACCATGAAACTCAAAAATAGGAGCCATCCAGGCGCTATCACGTTTTGCCAGGTAATCATTTACTGTTACTAAATGTACACCTCTACCAGATAAAGCATTTAAATACACAGGAAGTGTTGCCACTAAAGTTTTACCTTCACCAGTTTGCATTTCAGCAATTTTACCTTGATGCATCGCTGCACCACCAATAAGCTGAACATCATAATGAATCATGTCCCAAGTAATAGGTTTACCAGCTGCATCCCATGAATTTGCCCATACAGCCTTGTCGCCTTCAAGCGTTACATAATCTTTACTTCCAGAAACCAAACGGTCAAACTCATTTGCCTGTACAGGAATTTCTGTATTATGAACAAAGCGTTTAGCAGTTTCTTTTACTACTGCAAACGCTTCAGGCATGATGTCGTTTAAAACACCTTCAGTAATCTCATAGATGTCATCTTTAATTTTATCTATGGATTCGTAGATGTCTTCTCTTTTATCGATATCGTCGGTGGCTTCAGCTTCTTTTAAAAGTTGATCAATTTCATCCTGAAGTGGTTTACGTGCTTCGGCAATTTTTGCTTTGAATTCTGCTGTTTTAGCTCTTAATTCATCATGCGATAATTGTTCAAGTGTGCTTTCGAAAGCTTTAACCTGATCTACGATAGGAGTCAATGCCTTAACATCTTGTTTTGCTTTATCTCCTACAAATACTTTTAATACTGAATTTAAAAAACTCATTGGTGTTTATTTATTTTAACGAAATCATTTAAAAAAAACTTCTGTTCGTCATTCTGAACTCGTTTCAGAATCTCATAATCTTGGTGAACTATTTTTGTGAGAACCTGAATCGAGTTCAGGTTGACGCCTGTCTTGTCTTTTTAGATAATCTCTAATCTTCGAAATTATTAAACCTCAAAGATATGATTTGTGTTATTTATTCTGAAAGATTACGGCACAAAAAAAGTCTCTTAATGAGACTTTTTAACTTTTATTTTACGTTAAATGTAATTTGAAATTCAAATCACTTTAGTATTCGTCTTCATTCCAAAGATAATCTTCATCAGTTGGATAATCTGACCAGATTTCTTCAATGGAATCGTAAGAGTCGCCTTCATCTTCTATCGCTTGTAGATTTTCAACAACTTCCAGAGGAGCTCCTGTTCTAATCGCGTAGTCAATTAATTCGTCTTTCGTTGCTGGCCAAGGCGCATCGCTTAAATAAGATGCTAATTCTAATGTCCAATACATTTCTTAATGGTATTTATTTTTTTGCAAAAATAAAATTATAGTTCATAAAGTCAAGAAAAAAGTGAATTAATTAAATAAAAATTTTAAAGAACTTGTGTTTTCAATCATTTAAGCCTAGTAGAACTGATAGTTTATTCTGCAATGTTTTACTCTAGGATTCTTTTTGCGGAATCCATTTTACTTCTTCGGCTTGTAAGTCATAGGACAACTTTCGTGCCAATACAAACAGGTAGTCAGAAAGTCGGTTTAAATAGGTTAGACTTTCAGGTTGAAATGGTTCGATGTCATTAAGTTCGCTGGCTAAACGTTCAGCTCTTCTACATACACAACGTGCAATGTGACAGAATGACACGGTTTGGTGTCCTCCAGGTAGAACGAAGTGCGTCATAGGAGGCAAGGCTACGTTCATCGTGTCCATTTCCTGTTCAAGTTTAGTGATATGAGCTTCAGAAATCTTAGGAATATTTAAGCGTTCTTTTCCACTTTTTAAGACTGCTTTTTCGGGGTCTGTTGCTAAAATTGCTCCAACAGTAAATAATTTGTCCTGAATATCCATCAGCACGTCTTTGTAATGCTGGTCTATATCCTGGTCTCTTATAAGTCCTAAATAGGAATTGAGTTCATCAACGGTTCCGTAGCTATCAATTCTAATATGATGCTTAGGAACACGAGTACCTCCAAAGAGTGCAGTTGTTCCTTTATCTCCTGTTTTAGTATAAATTTTCATACATGCAAGTTAACTAGTAATAAGAGAAAAGGCAAAAGATTTGTTTGGATTTGTTGTAGTTTAAAAAACTAGTTTCTGGTATCACTTTCAATCACACCATCACGTAAACGAATAACGCGTTTAGCATGAGCTGCAATATCCTCTTCATGAGTTACCATGATTACTGTGTTTCCAGCTTTGTGAATGTCATCAAATAGATTCATAATTTCGTAACCTGTTTTAGAATCTAAATTCCCTGTAGGTTCATCGGCTAAAATAATTGACGGTTTATTAACCAGAGCACGACCAACAGCAACACGTTGTCTTTGTCCGCCAGAAAGCTGATTTGGTTTGTGATCCATTCGGTCTGCAAGACCTACATCTGTCAGAACTTCCTGAGCACGCTTTGTTCGTTCAGATTTAGAAGCTCCTGCGTAAACCATTGGTAATGCCACATTATCGAGTGCAGTAGTTCTAGGAAGCAAATTAAAGGTCTGGAAAACGAAGCCGATTTCGGTATTTCTGATTTCAGCTAATTCATCATCACTCATTTTGCTCACATCATTTCCATTAAGAATATAAGAACCAGAGGTTGGCGTGTCTAAACATCCTAATAAATTCATAAGTGTAGATTTACCTGAACCGGATGGTCCCATAATGGCAACATAATCACCAAGTTCGATATCTAAATCGATGCCTTTTAAGACGTGAACGGTTTCCTGACCGAGTTGAAAATCGCGAATTATATTTCTAATTTCAATGACGTTACTCATTATAGATTCTTTTTTTTAAATGATGTTTCTGCAAGATACAGTTTTCACTTCATATGACGCAATACATAAGTGCTTGTTACAATCTGATGATAAAATTTTCTTTGACTTGTTCTTTTCTGAAAAAAATAAGTCCCCAAAAAAAGGTATCAATACTAACTGTAGTTTTTGGATGTGTTTTTATAATCTCCCAAGCTTCAGTCATGTCTTTAGACCAGTGAATGTCGTCAAAAATGAAGACTGAATCATTATGTGCTTTATCAACCAGATTATTAAAATACTTTAGTGTAGCCTCTTTATTATGATTCCCATCAAAGAAAATCAAATCGTACTTATGCTCATTTAATTCTGAAATAGCCTTATCAAATTCTCCAGTTTTAAGTGTGACATTACTAACATTAAAACGCTTAAGTTGTTGCGCTGTAAACTTTGAAATATTCGGACAACCTTCAACAGAAGTTACCTGATTTTCTGAATGTCCTAAAGCCATTGCCTGTGTTGCGATACCTAAGGACGCTCCTAATTCTAAGGTGTGTTGAGGTTTGAAATACTGAACAATTCTGAACAATAATTTTGCTCTTTTTAAAGTTGAGCCTGAATTTTTAGCAATTGACTGAATGGCTCTCAAATTAGATTTGAATACTCTTGAACCTGCACCAAAATCGGTAATTTCTATTTGTTGTTTATTTTGAAGTAAAGATTTTCGATACTCTGAAATAGTTACATAGCTTTCAAAGTGTGTGTTGTCGTAAAAACATTTTGTTACCAAATCATAAGCGAAAGGCGAATGCACACCATGCTGATTGGTAGATTTAATTAAGAATTTTATGTATTCAATAATTTGAAACACTTTTAGAAGTTAGTTAGTGGTTTTGTTGACTGAATTCAAAGTTATAATTTATTTTCAGCAAAAAGCCTAAGCCAGTTTAAGATTCAAATTTTTCAGATAATTCAAACCAGCGCATTTCTTTATCTTCAATCTCATCTATAATCTTTTGAAGCTGTTGCGATAGCTCATTTATTTTTTCCTGAGAAAGCGATGTATCGTTGAATTTTTCTTCTAAGGCCTTTTTATCTAACTCCAGAGAACGAATTTTACTTTCTAAATTTTTATATTCCTTTTGCTCATTGTAGGATAACTTTTGAGCTTTGTTTTGCTCATCTTTTTTTTCTGAAACAGGTTCATCTTTAGCCTCTGATTTTGTATCAGAAGGTTGAACGGATTCATACTCACGATAATCTGAATAGTTACCTGGAAAATCCTGAACTTCACCATCGCCTTTAAATACGAAAAGGTGATCTACAATTTTATCCATAAAATATCTGTCGTGTGAAACCACAAGAAGGCAACCAGGAAAATCCAGTAAGAAGTCTTCAAGAATATTAAGAGTAACAATATCTAAGTCATTGGTAGGCTCATCAAGGA
>JAAEZL010000024.1:21631-28671 GCA_018222875.1 Algicola sp. | reverse complement strand
AATCAAAACCGTACACAGATACAAACGTTTCTGTTCGCCACCACTTAATTTTTCGACATAATCATGCTGTTTTTTTCCATCAAAAAGAAAACGTTCCAGTAATTGTTTAGCGCTAATTTGTCGGCCTTTAGTCAATGGAATGTATTCACCAAAAGCTTTGATGACATCGATGACTTTTTGTTCGGGTTTCACTTCAATTCCGCCTTGCGTGTAATAGCCAAATTTTACAGTATCACCAATAATGATTTTACCTGAATCAGGTTGAGTGGTATGTGTTAACAGATTTAAGAACGTTGATTTTCCAGTTCCGTTTTTTCCTATGATACCTATACGTTCACCACGTTTAAACACGTATTCAAATCCGTCAAGAATAACTTTGTCTTTAAATGCTTTTGATACGTTATGAAACTCCACAATTTTACTGCCCAAGCGTTCCATGTTGATTTCAAGTTCAACGTTATGGTCTTTTCTGCGTTGATGTGCACGTTTTTTTATATCTGAAAAGTCATCAATTCTGGATTTCGATTTTGTGGTTCGCGCTTTTGGCTGGCGACGCATCCATTCTAATTCTTTCTTGTATAATTGTTTGGCTTTTCCGGTTTCAACTTGTTCCAGTTGAATCCTTGCTTCTTTGTTTTCCAGATAGTAAGAATAATTTCCTTTATAAGTATATAATTTTCCGTGATCCAGTTCAATAATTTCATTACAAACGCGCTCTAAAAAGTAACGATCGTGAGTAACCATAAATAAGGTAAACTGAGATTTAGCAAAGTATTGTTCGAGCCATTCAATCATTTCCAGGTCAAGATGATTGGTAGGTTCATCTAAAACAAGCACGTCAGGATTACTAATTAAAGCCTGAGCCAAGGCGAGACGTTTTAGTTGTCCGCCAGACATAGTGCTAATCTTTTGGTCATTATCATCAAGTTTTAGTTGTGATAAAATTTGTTTAAACTGAAGTTCAAATTCCCACGCATTATGAATGTCCATTTGTTCAAAAGCTTTTTGGTAAGCTTCAGTGTCTTCTGGGTTTAACAGCGCTTTTTCATAATTTTTGATGATTTTCAGTTGAGGAGAATCTGAATTAAAAATAGTATCGTTTATTGTAAGTTTACTGTCAAAATGAGGTGATTGCGATAAAAAAGAAACACGTAAATCGTTTCTCATAACTACCTGACCTGTATCAGGCGTATCGTCACCGGAAAGGATGTTTAGGATGGATGTTTTTCCACTTCCATTTTTGGCAACAAATGCAATTTTATCATCTTTATGAATACTAAAAGAGAGGTCAGAAAAGAGTTCTAACTCACCATAAGATTTTGAGATATTTTCAACAGTTATATAATTCAAAACAATTTTTTTACAAAGAAAGCGATATTACTCAAAAATACTACGAATAGTTTTGATATTAATAGTGATAAGTTATATTTGTGACGCAACAAGCAACATTATAATGAATAGACTTTTATTGCTTACAGGATTGTTACTTTGCGTCTTGTCAACATCATGCATCCCTCACAAGGATATTGTTTATTTTCAGGAGAAAGATACACCTTCAGATTCGACACAAATAATGGTTGAACAGCAAAAACCTTACAGAGTTCAAATCAATGATATTTTGAACATTAGAGTAAAAGCTCTGGATCAGGAAACCGTTTCAATTTTAAATCCTGCAGGAGAAGAGAATCTTAACGCCAACAGTTCAGAACGAGCTTATTTTGATGGGTTTACAGTTGATGTTCATGGTAATATAAGAATTCCAACCTTAGGCACATTAAATGTTTTAGGGTACACTTGTGAAGAAATTGAAAAGCGTATTGAAGAGCAACTTTTAGAAGAGCAGTTTAAAGAAACTGCAAATATATTTGTTACTGTTAAATTAGCGGGTTTACGCTATACAGCCAATGGAGAGGTTGAATCACCGGGAACTGTTACGCTTTTTCAAGAACGTGTAAATATTTTTGAAGCCATTGCGAATGTTGGTGAGATTCCCATCACTGGAAATAAAAAAGAAGTCCAAATCATTAGACAATACCCTCAGGGACAAAAAATACATACCTTAGATCTAACTGATGTAAACGTTATGAATTCTCCATATTATTACATCCAGCCAAACGATATAATTTATGTCAAACCTGTAAAACAGGCAACTTGGGGAGCTGGTACAACAGGAAGAGAAACTCTACAAACCATTGTTTCTGTATTGGGAATTGTAACAACAACAGTCTTATTATTAAACAGATAATTTATGTCTTACATAGAAGAACACGACATTGATAATTTAGAGTCTGGAAGACTGACTTTTGATTTTAAGGGGTATCTTTTTAAGGTGCTTAACCTATGGAAGTTTGTGTTACTTTGTGTTGCTATGGCTTTGTTAATAGCCTACTTCATTAATGTTAGAAAGCAAAATGTTTACAAGTTAGATTCTTTAATTGCAGTCGAAAATGATCAAAATCCTTTTTTTACAGCTAATACCAGTATCTCTTTTAATTGGGGAGGAGTATCAGGTAAAGTTGGTAAAATAATTACAGCAATTAAGACAAGAAGTCATAATGAAAAGGTTGTAGATTCGTTGCAATTTTACATGGAGTATTTGGTTCAAGGTAAATATCGAAAAGAAGATATTTATAAAAAAGCGCCTTTTGACTTTATTATAGATAAATCTAAACCTCAAGGTCTGGGTGTTCCCATTGGTATAAGATTTTTAAACGATAGCCAATTTGAGGTTTTTACAAACTTTGAGGAACCAAGCATCAGAGCACAACGGTATGATGATAAGTCTATTTTCAGAATATCGGTTCAAACAAATACTTTTACAAAGACTTTTAGTGATGGTCAAATCATAGACTTACCTTTTTTAAACGGAAAACTTACGATCAAGGCTTCTGAAAACATTAAACCTGGATCTGAATATTACATTAATTTTAAAAGTTTTGATGCTATTGTTGACGGTTATAAACAGCGAATGGTTATTGGCCCTTTTTCCTCAGACGCTTCTTCTATCTTACGAATGCAGCTCGCTGGTAATAACAAAGCTAAAATTGTAGATTATTTAAATGCAACTTCAGCAATTTTGAGTCGTTCAGAATTAGAACGTAAAAATTTATACGCTACCAACACTATCAGATTCATTGATAGTAGTCTAGCCGCTGTTAATGTCGAGCTTCGTGATGTTACGGATGAAATGAATGATTTCAGAAAAGAAAATAAAATTATTAATGTATCTGATGAAATGACTCAAATTTCCAGTCAGCTCAGAGATTATGACATTATTAAAGAAAGAGAAGAGTTAAAGCTCAATTATCTTAATAATTTAGAGACCTATTTAAATACAAAAACAGATTATACTAACATTGCAGCACCAACTTCTGTCGGGATTGAAGAAGGTAATATTTTAAACAGTGTTTCTAAGATAATCACTTTAGCTGCTGAACGTCAAAATTTAGAATATACAACCAAAGAGGGCTCTGTGATTTTCAAAGATTTAGATAATAAGATAAATTCTGAGAAAAATGTATTATTAGAAACTATTGATGCAACTAAGAAATCTATAAGAATACAATTATCTACTGTTAAAAAAAATATTGCAAATTTAGAGGCTAAATTAAGTGGATTACCTGAAGATCAGCAGCAATTTTTAAAAATTCAAAGAAAACTAGATATTAGCCAGGAAGCATATGATATCTATTTAGCAAAACGAAGTGAAGCTGCCATTGTAAAAGCTGCCAATATTTCTGATATCACTGTCATTGATGAGGCTAAAGATATTGGAGGTGGACGCATAGGACCTAATAAGTCGCTAAATTACATGATGGCTCTAATGATGGGATTTTTTATTCCTATGTTTTTAATTTTTGTCATTTTCCTATTAGACAATACGATACATGGTTCAGATGAAGTCGAACAATTATCTAAGATTCCAATTTTAGGTTTGATAGGGAAGTACAATTATAAAAACAATTTAATCGTATTTGAAAAGCCTAAATCTGCAGTATCAGAATCGTTTAGAGCCATAAGATCCAGCTTGCAGTTTATTTACAAAAAACAAGGTAAAACAGAAGGACGAACGTTAATGATTACCTCTTCGGTAAGTGGAGAAGGAAAGACGTTTTGTTCAATTAATATTGCTACTGTTTATGCCCTATCAGGAAAGAAAACAATTCTGTTGGGACTGGATTTACGTAAGCCTAAAATTTTTGGAGATTTTAATATAGAAAATGATTTAGGTGTCGTTAATTATCTTATTGATGAAAATACATTTGATGAAGTAAAGTATTCAACACATATTGAAAATTTAGACATTGTGCCGTCAGGACCAGTTCCTCCTAATCCGTCAGAACTTTTAATGTCTGATAAAATGAAAGATTTAATGGCTAATCTCAGAAAAAATTATGATATGATTGTTCTGGATACACCACCTTTAGGATTAGTGACAGATGCATTAGAATTAACGCAGTATGCTGATGCAACTATATTTATGATTCGACTGGATTATACAAAAAAAGGAATGTTATCTCTTATAAATGCTAAATACAGAACCGGAGAAGTGAAGAATATTAGTTTCGTTCTTAACTTCTACAAGCATAAAACCAATCATAATTATGGCTACGGTTATGGTTATGGCTACGGTTATGGTTACGGTTATGGTGTGTATGGGAATGCCTACCATGAAAAAGATAGAAAATCAATCTGGAAGCGCCTTAAAAGGATGTTTAACCGAGCATAATTGTGATTACTAAACGACAACTACGAGTAAAACGGTCTTTTGACTTGTTCTTTTCTGTTGTACTGTTGCCTTTGCTAATTATTCCAATTATGTTATTCATCGTTATTGCAACCATAGACACTGGCCAATTTGGATTATTTCTTCAAAAACGTGTTGGTCAGTATGGCGAACTATTTCATATTTATAAGATAAGAACCTTACGTAAAGAAAACCATACTTTAGGTCATTTAGATTTGAGTGCGACACCCTTCGGAAAGTTTTTACGACGCTACAAACTTGATGAACTTCCACAAATTTTTAATGTTCTTTTTGGTTCAATGAGTTTTGTTGGTCCAAGACCAGACCTACAGGGTTTTGCAGATGAATTAAAAGGAGAAGATAAAATCATTTTAAAAGTAAAACCAGGTATCACAGGTCCTGCAACTCTAAAGTATAAAGATGAAGAAAGCATCTTATCACAACAGCTTGACCCTGAAACTTACAATAGAACGATTATTTGGCCAGATAAGGTCAAAATAAATAAAAAATACATTGAGAATTATAGTTTTTCTTTAGATTTGAATTTTATTTTGAAATCGATAGTTAATTAAAGATGAATAACACACAAAAAATAACAATTCTGGGTCTTGGCTATGTAGGATTGCCACTTGCAGTTGAATTTGCTAAAAAATACTTTGTAGTTGGTTTTGATATCAATGAAAAGCGAATAAATGAACTTAAAAGTGGTGTTGATAAAACATTAGAAGTTGAAGATGATTATTTGAAATCTGTTTTAACGACAGATGCTAACGCTCAAACCGGTTTATTTATTTCTAATAATCTGGAGGATATAAAAACGTCTAATATTTACATAATTACGGTACCAACGCCTACTGACGAATTAAAAAGACCTGTATTTACACCTTTAGTTAAAGCCAGCGAAAGTGTAGGTAAAGTATTAAAGAAAGAAGATATTGTTATTTATGAATCAACGGTATATCCTGGTGTAACAGAGGATATTTGTGTGCCGATTTTAGAAGAAAAATCTGGTCTTACTTTCAATAAGGATTTTTATGCTGGTTATTCGCCAGAGCGTATTAATCCTGGTGATAAAAAACACACGGTTACTAAAATTCTCAAGGTGACTTCAGGTTCAACTCCTGAAATAGCAAAAGTAGTTGACGATTTGTACAAGAGTATCATAACGGCAGGAACGCATTGTGCGCCTTCTATTAAGGTAGCTGAAGCGGCAAAGGTTATTGAGAATTCTCAAAGAGATATCAATATAGCTTTCGTTAATGAGTTATCAAAAATATTTAGATTATTAGATATTGATACCAAAGCTGTTCTTGAAGCTGCTGGTACCAAATGGAATTTTATAAAATTTAGTCCAGGACTTGTTGGTGGACATTGCATTGGTGTAGATCCTTATTACTTGGCTCAAAAGGCTATTGAATCTGGTTATAATCCTGAAATTATTCTTGCTGGTCGTAAAATGAACGATAGTATGGGAGGTTATGTCGCTCAGGAAACCGTTAAGATGATGATTAAAAAAGGTGCCAGAATTAAAGATTCTAATGTTTTAGTTTTAGGAATTACTTTTAAAGAAAACTGTCCTGATATTAGGAATTCAAGAGTGATAGATATTATTGAAGAGTTTGAAACTTACAATACCAATGTAGATGTTTTTGATCCTTGGGCTTCAAAAGAAGAAGTAAAACATGAGTATGGTTTTGATTTGTTAGATGATGCTTCGCAGTTACGTTCAGATTATGATGCTATTGTACTTGCGGTTTCTCACAATGAATTTTTAGAATTGGATTTACAAAAAATGAAATCAGATATAGGAGTCATTTTTGACGTAAAGTCGTTACTCCCAAAACATATTGTTGACGCCAGATTATAATGTACGAACACAAATACCATTCAGAAGATTTAAGTCAGTTATCATTCCTTGTCACTGGAGGAGGAGGTTTTATAGGCTCTAATATTGTTGAATATTTATTAAAATACGGAGCGAAAAAAGTTCGGGTTCTCGATAATTTTTCAAATGGTCATCGCGAAAATTTAATAGAATTTCACAGCAATCCTTCATTTGAACTAATAGAAGGCGATATTAGAGATTTGCAAACCTGTAAAGATGCTATGATTGGAATTGATTTCGTCACACATCAAGCTGCTCTGGGTTCTGTACCACGCTCAATTAATGATCCGGCAACAACAAATGCTGTTAATATTTCCGGGTTTTTGAATATGATGATTGCTTTAAAAGATTCATCTTCAGTAAAGCGAATGATTTATGCAGCATCAAGTTCAACATATGGTGATAGTC
>JAAEZL010000024.1:16961-21621 GCA_018222875.1 Algicola sp. | reverse complement strand
GTGATAGTCTTACACTTCCAAAAGTTGAAGACCATATAGGTAAGCCTTTGTCACCTTATGCTGTTACCAAATATGTAAATGAGTTATATGCAGATGTTTTCGGAAAAACTTATGATACAGATGTTATTGGTCTAAGATATTTTAACGTATTCGGCCCAAAACAAAGTCCAGATGGCGCTTATGCTGCAGTAATTCCACTTTTTATGCAGGCATTAAAAGATCATAGTTCTCCTAAAATCAATGGAGATGGAGAACAAACACGTGACTTTACTTATGTAGATAATGCTGTTCAAGCTAATATTAAAGGGTTTTTTGCTTCTGAAGCTGCTAAAAATCAAGTATTTAATGTGGCGTGTGGCGAACGGATTAGCGTAAATTATTTATGGGAATCACTTAAAGATTCTGCTCATTCTGAAGTTGAAGCTATTTACGGTCCGCCAAGACTTGGTGATGTAAGAGATTCTCTGGCTGATGTATCAAAAGCCGAAAAATTATTAGGCTACAAACCACAATTTACAGTTAAAGAAGGGCTTCAAATCACATGGGATTATTTTCAAAAATAGTCTTCAAATAAAGTTTCTATAATTTTATACTCGTTATACATTTAGTATATTAGCCAAAACTAAATCTCATAGGTAATTTTGAATACGGAAGTTGACGATTCGTGGTTGTATATAATATCTTCGAAGCGAAAATTAATTAATTTTAATTTTAAAGAAATATGGAGGTATCGCGATTTGTTAATTTTGTTTGTAAAACGTGATATTGTAACGGTTTATAAACAAACTATTTTAGGACCACTTTGGTACATCATTCAACCCTTATTTACTTCTGTAATATTCACATTAATTTTTAATAGGTTAGGTCAGATTCAGACCAACGGTATCGATCCTTTTGTTTTTAATTTAGCAGGTATAACCGCTTGGAATTACTTCAAAGAATGTCTTACAGGAACCTCAAATACGTTTACAGCGAATCAAAATATATTTGGAAAGGTGTACTTTCCCAGAGTCATATTGCCATTATCTATTACGATTTCTAACTTGCTTAAATTCGGAATTCAGCTTATTATATTTTTTGGTTTTTGGCTATATTACTATTTCCAAGGCGCAAATCTCAGTATTAACAGTAGTTACATCTGGTTATTTCCTGTTTATATTTTAATGATGGGAATGTTAGGTTTAGGCTTAGGAATGATTATATCATCCATGACAACAAAATATAGAGACTTGACTATTCTGGTTGGGTTTGCAGTGCAATTGTTAATGTTTTTATCTGCAGTACCATATCCTGTATCTGAAGCTAAAGCAAAATTTTCAGAACCCATAGCCATGTTTGTTGAATTTAATCCTTTAACTCAAATTATTGAAGGGTTTAGATACATGTTACTAAATACAGGTTCATTTACTTGGTTAGGCTTTTTTTATACTTTGGCTGTGTGCATAATTTCTTTTTTATTAGGCTTATTAATATTTAACCGAACAGAAAAAACATTTATCGATACCGTTTAATCAATGAATGAAAATACAACCATATTATTAGTTGAGAATATTAGCAAACAATATCGATTAGGACTTGTTGGAACGGGTACCATCAGTCATGACTTAAACCGTTGGTGGAACAAATTAAGAGGAAAAGAAGATCCCTACTTAAAGGTTGGTGAAGCAAATGACAGAAGCACAAAAGGTGAAAGTAATTACGTTTGGGCTTTGAAAGATATTAATTTTGAGGTTAAAGAAGGCGAGGTACTTGGTATTATTGGAAAAAATGGCGCAGGTAAATCTACATTACTAAAGATTTTATCTCGAGTTACGAATCCAACTACAGGTCAAATTAAAACCAAAGGACGAATAGCATCTTTATTAGAAGTAGGAACAGGTTTTCATCCAGAATTAACAGGTAGAGAAAACATTTACCTCAATGGTGCAATTCTTGGTATGACAAAGTCTGAAATAAAACTCAAAGAAGATGAGATCATAGAGTTTAGTGGTTGTGAACGTTATGTTGATACACCTGTGAAACGCTATAGTAGTGGAATGCGTGTTAGATTAGCATTTGCTGTTGCCGCTCATTTAGAGCCAGATATTCTGGTAATCGATGAGGTGTTGGCTGTTGGAGACGCAGAGTTTCAAAAGAAAGCTATAGGTAAAATGCAGGATATTTCTAATACAGATGGACGAACGGTCTTATTTGTGAGTCATAATATGGCAGCAGTAAAAAACCTTTGCAGCCGAGCAATAGTATTAGAGCATGGAAACGTTGTTTATGAGGGAAACACAGAAGAGGCAGTAGATTTCTATTTAAATAAAACATCCGATAGCTCTAAAGGAGGCATCATGAGTTTTGATAATTTATTTTCTACAGACAAAGAGCTGCAAATTATTTCGATATCATGTGAGGATGAAAATAACAGAGTTCGAGAATCTTTTATGCAGTCTGAAACTTTAATCATTAAAATCGCTTTTAATGTTCTCCACGAAATTGTAGGTATGCGATTTAATATTGCATTTAAAAGCACCTCAGGAATTGTAGCTTTTGCTACTAGTTCTCACAGTTTAACCAGAGATACACTTAAAAGAGGAGAACAGTGTTTAGAAGTGGAAATTCCTAAATTCCTTTTAAATAAAATGCGGTATGTCATAACTTTAAATGCAGGTATACCTGGCAGAAAGTTCTTGGTTAAATCTATGGATGTTTTATACGTTGATATTATAGGAGATTATGCACACGGTTCTACTTTTATTGAAAATTGGCCTGGTTTAGTTTCACCAAAATTAAATTGGAGATTTCATGAGAAGGCTTAAACAAAAGATAAAACAACTTCTTGATTTTGATAATAAAGTCAATGCTGAAGTCAAAAGACTAATGAAAAGACATGAATATTTATCAATTAATGATACCAGAGATCAAGATGTTTTTATTGCAGGATTTCCCAAATCTGGAAATACATGGATGCAAAACTTAATTACCGGAATACTTCTAGATTCAAACTCCTTCAGAATTACACCCAAAATTGTTAGTGAAATCGTGCCTGATGTTCATGCAAAGAAGTATTACAAACGAACATGTCCAGACATGATTTTTAAAACACATAATTTACCAGATGAACGTATGAAGCGGGTTATTCACCTCGTACGAGATGGCAGAGATGCAATGATTTCATATCATAAAATGGAGGTTAACAGAGATCGTAATTATAAATTCTCAATTGAAGACATGATAAAGGATGGCAAAGGTGTTTATCCTGCCAAATGGAATGTGCATACAAAAGCTTGGATCGACAATCCTTTTAATGCAGACTTAATAGTCATTAAATATGAAGACTTGCTCAATGAGCCTTTAACAGAAATGATTAAAATAGCTAAATTTTTAAACATAGAAATGTCTGAAAAACGATTAGCTGAAATTTATGAAGCAAATCATATTAGTATTTTGAGAAAAAAAGTAGTCGAATATGGTTGGGATTACGATTATGTTTACAAGAATAAAACTTCGGAAAGTTTTTTTAGAAAAGGAACTTCGGGAAGTCACGAAAGTGAAATAGACGCTAATCTTACATCCTATTTTGTAAATGAAAGTAAAGCAGAATTAAATCATTTTGGTTACATTTAATCAAATTATAAAATCGATAATTACATGATAAGTAATTTGAAATCTTTTTTCCGTAAGGAATTCTATAAACTTTTTCCTGAACTTAATGCGCTTAATAGTAATTCGATACTTAATTCTGAAATTGATGAGCAATCAAAAATCTATCCTCCATCTGTAGTTAAAAATGTCAAAATTGGTAATTATACATATGTTTCTTATAATTCAAAAATAAGCAATACTGTGATAGGTAAATTTTGTTCTATTGGACCAAATTTTATTGCAGGTTGGGGAATTCATCCAACTCATGGTATTTCAACGCATCCAATGTTTTATTCAACAAAAAAACAAAATGGTATGACCTTGAGTACAGATAATAAATTTAAAGAACAAGCGCCAATAAAAATTGGAAACGATGTTTTTATTGGTATGAATACTATAGTTCTGGATGGTGTTGAAATAGGTGATGGAGCTATTATTGGAGCAGGAGCAGTCGTCACTAAAGATATTCCTCCGTATGCCATAGCTGTCGGAAACCCAATAAAGGTAATTAAATATAGATTTGAAGATCCAACAATTGATAACATCTTAAAAATTAAATGGTGGGAAAAGGAAGAGACTTTGCAGGATGTTGAGCGTCATTTTTTTGAGGTTGAAAAATTTATTCAAACCTATTTAAATGACTAATAATCAAATTTATTAAAGCTTAATTTTCTTCAATAGATATACTAATATTCTTTTAATAACATATGTTGTTTTCGATAATTACGATAAATTATAATAATTCAGAAGGTTTAAAAAACACGATACATAGTGTTATAAATCAAAAGGATGCTGATTTCGAATATATAGTGATTGATGGAGGAAGTACTGATCAAAGTAAATCAATTATTGAAAAGAATAGCTCACATATTGCATATTGGGTAAGTGAATCAGACAGAGGGATTTACCATGCCATGAACAAAGGCATTTTGGCTTCCCAAGGAGACTATCTTTTATTTTTGAATAGTGGAGACGTTTTTAAAAACGAAACTATTTTAAATCATGCAAGTCGGGAATGCTTCAATAATTT
>JAAEZL010000024.1:13570-16951 GCA_018222875.1 Algicola sp. | reverse complement strand
GGTATATTCAGTAGGGAAACTTATCCTGATACACTTACATTTAGTTACTTTTACCACAAAGGATATTTACCTCATCCCTCTACGTTTATCAAAAGAGATTTGTTTAATAGAGTTTATTATTACAATGAGGACTTTAAAATAGTTGGAGACTGGGATTTTTTAGTTTGTGCACTATGCAAACATAATGCAACATACAGACATATTGATTTAGTCATTTCTAAATACAAAACTGATGGAATTTCAAGTAATTCTAAAATGAGACCAGTATTACTCAAAGAAAAACAAATAAGCTTAAGTAATAATTTCCCGTTATTTATGGAGGATTCTAAAGAACTTATAACTTACAGAAATTTATTCCAGATGCGTAGATACAAATTATTACATAAATTAGAGAGCAATAAATTAGCCAGAAAAGTCAACTCAGTATGGTTGCGTATGATGTCGGTTATGTTTAAAACGAAATAATTATAGAATCTAAAAATGAGCAATTTCAAAAATAAATTACTTAAATATTATCCGTTTAGAGTACTGGGAAAGCTGTTTGGCGGCAACAATGCAATGCAAGAAAGACGAAAAAAATTTCAAGGCTCTAAATTGTATTGGGAACAACGTTATGTGTCAAATAAAAACTCTGGTTCTGGTAGTTATGGTCGGCTTTCAGAGTTTAAGGCAGATATCATCAATGCATTTGTAGCTAAGTATAATATTAATGAAGTTTTAGAGCTAGGCTGTGGAGATGGAAATCAGTTGACTTTAGCTCAATACAATAAATACATCGGAGTTGATGTGTCCCAAAAAGCAATAGATCTCTGCAAGTCTAAATTTAAAGGCGACGCTTCAAAATCTTTTTTCCATACGGATGATATAGATGTAAATACATTAAATGTAGAACTTGTTATGTCATTAGATGTTATTTATCATCTCATTGAGGATCATGTTTACGAAGCCTATATGAATCAACTTTTTAATACCTCTAAAAAGTATGTCATTATTTATTCAAGTAACTATGATAAAGAAGTTGATGTTCATGTAAAATGCAGAAAGTTTACAAATTGGATTCAGAAACATAAGAGTCCTAAGTGGAAACTTAAAGAGCATATTAAAAATAAGTATCCATTTAATTCAAAGGATCCTAACAATACATCAATGTCAGACTTTTTTATATATGAAAAAGTCTCGTAAAATAGCGATCGTTGTTGGCACTTTTCCAGTAATATCACAAACTTTTATTGTCAATCAAGTTAATGCCCTAATCGATAAAGGGTATAACGTTAATTTATATGCTTTTAAAAAAGGTGAATATGAAAATCTTCATCAATCTTACATTAAGCATAATCTTTTAGAAAAAGTCAATGTCTTCAAACGGATGAACTCAAATTATGCCATTCGTTTTATTGATTTTGTCCTTTGGACAGTCAAAAACGCTTTTAAAATTAAATGGAATCGTTATTTTAAGACTCTAAACATATTTAAATATGGAAAAGAAGCCTATTCCTTAAAATTATTTTATGGAATGCATTGGTGTTTAGTTGAAGATGATTTTGATATAATTCATGTTCATTTTGCTCATAATGCCTATTTTGTTGCTTACTTAAAAACCTTAGGGTTACTTTCAGAAAAGACAAAGTTAATAACGACCATACATGGTTATGATTTAATACCCAGTAAATCAAATTACTATAAGAACGCCTATCGTAATATTTACAATAAAACAGATTTATTTACTGTAAATTCTTTATACACAAAAGCGCAACTTCAAAAACTTGAGCCGCAATTAAAAAATATATCAGTATTACCTGTAGGCTTAGATACTGCCTATTTTTCTAAAATTGAAACAGCAGGTTTTAAATCTACATTTGAAATCCTGTTTTGTGGAAGACTAATCACGTTAAAAGGACCAGAATTAGCAATTCGTATTACAGAATTGTTATTAGCAAGAGGTTACAATCACGTGAGATTACATCTCCTTGGCGATGGGCCACTTTATCAAGATTTACAAACAATAATTAGAGATAAAAAACTTGATGAAATCATTACTATTGAAGGGAAATTTACTCAAGAAGAATTAAAATCGAAATTAGAAAAAACCAATGTCTTAATAATGCCAGGTATAAAAGATGAAAAAACTGGTCAGGAAGAAGCTCAAGGATTAGTGATACAAGAAGCGCAAGCTATGAAAGTGCCTGTGGTTGTATCAGATGTTGGTGGAATGAAATATGGACTTATTCCTAATGAAACAGGTTTTGTTGTTGAGGCTGGTAATCTTGAGGGATTCGCCGATTGCATTGAAAAATTAATACTAGATAAATCCCTTGCAAAATCTATGGGTGAATCTGGTGCAAAGTATGTAAAGCAAAATTTTGATAATCGTATTTTAATAAAACGTCTCATCGATTTGTACGAATCTGTTTTAAATTCATAATAATAAGTACCTGAAACCGGTTTTTATCAACCAATATTTGAATTTCATCTAAATTGACTAATTTTATCCACTTATGAGCAAACTATAATAATGTCAGATAAACTAACCACACAACAATACTGGGAAACTTACTACGGAAATAACTATATCAATAAAGACCGAATCATAAATGTTTGTTCCTACTATGATTCTTTTTGGGATATGTTTATTAAAGATCCAAATGAAAAGCAATCTATAATAGAGATTGGTGGATTTCCTGGACGATATCTGGCCTATTTAGGAGCAAAGTATAATATAAAACCAACGTGTTTAGATTACAACTCTGATATAGCTGAAATTGAAGGTGTTTTTAAAGTTATGGGATTAGATAATCATACGATTATTCAACAGGACTTCACTACTTATAAAACTTCTGTAACTTACGATTATGTCATGTCAAACGGGTTCATTGAACACTTTAAAGATTTTGACACCATATTAGATTTGCATGTAGATTACATGAAAGATCATTCAAAATTATATGTGATGATTCCAAATATGCGAGGCTATATTCGGTTCTATAAATATCTGGTCGATTATAAAAACCTAAAAATTCATAACCTGAAATGCATGCACCTCAAGGTGTTTAAAGATTTTGCAAAGCGACATGATTTAAAAATCAAATACTTAAGTTATTATGGAGGTTTTCCAATTGGTGTGCATCAAAAACTTAATATATTTCAAAAACTAATTTTTAAAGCCCATCGATTACTCTTTAAATTCGTTTTAAATCCTTATTTGATGAAACATCCATCTCGCTTTTTCTCGTCTTCAATTATTGCAATTTTTGAAAAGAATTAAATATGTGTGGATTTCTAGCAGAATTTTCATTCGAAAATGAAACGTGTATTGCTTCAGAGGAGTTTAAAACCTTATTGAAACTTTCAAAGCAAAGAGGTCCAGATCATACAGGTGTTTTC
>JAAEZL010000024.1:12455-13560 GCA_018222875.1 Algicola sp. | reverse complement strand
GGATAATTTTCAACTCGGATTCAATCGCTTAGCAATTTTAGATACTTCAAAAAAAGGAAATCAGCCAAAAGTAAGTCCGAGTGGCAGATATCATATAGTGTTCAATGGTGAAATTTATAATTTTAAATACTTATCAGAATCGTATCAGTTAGAAAATTTAAATTCTACCTCAGATACAGAAGTTATTATTCATCTTCTAGATAAGATTGGTGTTAAGGAAACAATAGGTTTGCTCAATGGAATGTTTGCTGTTACCATCATTGATACCCAAACAAATTTATGTTATTTATCAAGAGATTTTGCAGGCATAAAGCCTTTGTTTTATGGTGTAAATTCTAAAGGCATTGTTTCAGCTTCACAATTTAATCAGGTGTACAAACATCCTTGGTTTAAAGACCAGTTAGCACTTAGAGCTGATATTGTTAAAGAGTATTTTGGTTTTGGCTATATGCAAGCACCTAACACAATTTATCAAACTATTATTCAGGTGAATCCTGGCGAATTAATTCAAATAGATAGACACGGAAAACTCACTAAGACCCAATTGGTATCTTTTAACAAAAATAACAACGATAAATTCATAAATTCTAAAGCTAGCTTAGAAGATACCCTAAAAGAAGCTATACAACGTCAATTGGTAAGTGATGTTTCTGTCGCAACATTTTTAAGTGGAGGAATTGATAGTCCGCTCATTAGTGCATATGCTAAGGAGGCGAAGCCAGATATTGAAGCATTTACAATTAAAGTTAATGATCCAAAACTAAATGAAAGTGAAATTGCTAAGGCTTATGCTGAGGTTTTACATCTGAAGCAGATTATTGTTTCTGTAGAAGATTCAGATATTTTGAAAAGTATAGACAAGCATTTTTATGCCTATACTGAGCCTTTTGGCGACTATTCAAGCATACCAACGTATGTAATTACGCGTGAAGCGAAAACGAGACACACCGTAATGTTATCTGGAGATGGTGGAGATGAACTGTTTTACGGTTATCCAAGAATGCTTGATATTTTAAATAAACGTTTCTGGTTTAATATGCCCTACATGTTGCGTAAGACGGTAGCCAAAGCAACTAATACTCTAGGAATTACTAAAACGTGGACA